>JAZNIK010000015.1:0-3623 GCA_045577495.1 Acutalibacteraceae bacterium | reverse complement strand
TGATGCATGGGGTAAGCTACTTTCAGTATCTGGTGATAATATTAGCATCGCAAGTATTAACCCATATCGCTATAGGGGATATTACTTCGATTCACAAACAAATCTCTATTATTTACAATCCCGTTATTACGATGCGAATATCGGTAGGTTTATTAATGCGGATGAGATTGAAAATGCATTATACACAGAACGTATTTTAGACCAAAATATCTTTACGTATGTTCAAAACAATCCTGTGGTTTTAAGTGATAGTACAGGTGAAAGTTGGATTACAGATGTCTGGAAAAATATAAAAAAGGGCGCTTCTTCTGCTTGGAACTGGATGAAAAAAGCATGTTCTAATGTAGGAAATTACTTCAAAAATACTGTTTGGAAAAAATGGGTAGTAAATACAGTTTGGCAAACTTTTTGTAAGAAGTGGGTTTGGGAAAAATTCTGCAAAAAAATGGTTTATGAAACCTTTTTAAAAAAATGGGTATGGCAAACCTTTTGTAAAAAATGGACTTGGCAAACTTTCTGTAAAAAGTGGGTGTGGCAAACCTTTTGTAAAAAATGGGTATGGCAAACTTTTTTTAAGGATTGGATTGCAAACAAAGCTTGGAGTTGGTTAAAAAAGAACTGGAAAAGAGTAGTAGATGGTGTTTCTGTGTTCGGCGGTGGAGCTTCGATAGTGATTGATATTTTATCTGAAGTTGGACTTGTTTCTGTTTCTGGACCACTATCAATAGTTTTGTTAATATTTGCTGTTTTGTGTTTTGTATGGGATGCCCTTAGATATTTTGGTATTATTTAATTGTTGGGAGAGTAATTTGTAGATGAATAAAAACACTGTTTTAGCTATTTCTTTCTGTATACTCATATCAATATTGACCGTGTTACGTTTTATAATCAAGGATATAAATGGTATGGGATTATTGGTAAGGATTTTATGGTGGTTTTTGGGGATAGTAGCCATAATTTTTTCAATTCTTCGTTTAGCAAAAAACGAAAGTAAAAGGAAACAGTAGCTAGTAGTCCACAAGGGGTTTGCAAATAGTATAAAGGACTATCTATACATTGACAAAACTCATAATTTTGGAGGCGGTCGGCGAAAGCTGACCGCTTTTTGCGTTGAAAAACCATTCTCACCGCCTACTATAAATATGTCTATGACGGACAAGGAAGTTTGGTAAGAAGTATTGACATTAAGGCGAAAAAAGAGTATAATTACCTATACGAAAATGGTAAAATTTACCGCTCAACAGAAAGCGATATTGTGCTTAACTCTGATGAAATCGTAACTAAAAAGTCGCTGGTATGCACAGTACAGTATAGCTATGATGCAGAGGATACCTTAACCCAAAAGCGCATTATTTGGGCAGACGGTAAAGAGAATGTAAGTAACTATACCAGTGTAGAAAATTCAGATACCATTGTTAAGTTTGTTGCAGAGGGTAACAATATAACAAGCCACTCTAAAACAGATAGCTTTGGCAGAAAGGTATTTGATGAACTACAGTTAGATACAGGCTTTGTATCTAGGCAGTTTAGCTATGTAGTAGGCGAAACAACTGATGAACATGTAGAAAGCGGTAAATTAAAGTCCAGCCCTACAACTCAGCTTGTAAGCCAAATTGTAATGGCAGATGGTCATACAATTTCCTATGAGTATGACGCCGAGGAAAGAATCACCAAGGTTACCGACAGTATTGACGGTGTAACAGAATACACCTATGATGAATTAGGTCAGCTACTCACCGAAACCAAAAACGGTGAAGTAATTAACACAATGGTGTATGATGCCTACGGTAATATTTTGCAGAAAAACGGCATACCCTACACATATAACGCCATTTGGAAAGATAGGCTTTCATACTATAACGGTGAGCATCTTATCTATGATGCTCAAGGCAACCCAACCAATTATTTAGACCATAATCTCACTTGGGAAAAGGGCAGACAGCTTAAATCCTTTGACGATTTTACCTCTTACTTCTTCACTCTTCACAAAAATCTTGTTGATTTTGAATTAATAAGTAAGAAGTAATAGTGAAGAGGTTTCGGTGTGCCTACGGTACAAATTATAAAAAATATGTAGGTGCTCGAACATAGAAATAAACAACTTCAAATTAGAATAACCTTCCCCAAAAATCTTGTTCACTCAAGTGGACGGGTTTTTTATTTTTTAACTCTTTGCATTTGCTTGTTTAAAAATGCAAATAACTTTGAATTTGCACTTGAATTGTTTACAAAATAAAGATATAATAAAAATGTATAACTATGCAAAGTTAAAGTTTTAAAATGGAAGGGGATTGTTGTGCTCAAAGGTAAAAAAGTTTTGTTTATAATCAATCCCGTTTCGGGTAGAATAGCCTTAAAACAAAAGCTTTGGCAGGTTTTAGAAATGTTTAGTAATGCAGGGCTTTTGGTTACGGTCCGTTTCACAGAGAAAAAAGGCGATGCTAAAGAATTTTCAAGGCTTTGCCCTAAGGATATCTCGACTGTTGTGTGTGCAGGCGGTGACGGAACTCTTAATGAGGTTATATGTGGTCTTATGGAAAATCCGTACCATCATCTTCTTGGATATTTGCCGGTTGGCACAACAAACGATTTAGCAAATAGTTTAGGGCTGTCAAAGAACATTTTAACCGCCGCCAAAGATATAATTGAGGGCAATACAAAAACCATCGACATCGGCAGTTTTAATGGCAGATATTTCAGTTATGTAGCATCCTTTGGAGCCTTTACAGAGGCATCTTATAATGCCACGCAGGAGGCTAAAAACATCTTAGGCCATCTTGCTTATCTCTTAGAGGGAATAATGAGTATCGGCAATATCAGACCATATCGGGTTACCTTTAGGTTTGATGATAAAGAGATAACAGACGATTTCATTTTTGCTGCGGTTTCTAACACAACCTCGCTAGGCGGAATTTTAAAATTAAAGGAGCGTTTGGTTGCGGTTAATGACGGAAAGTTAGAGCTTTTGCTTGTAAGGGCGCCAAAAACCATTCCCGAGCTTCAAAAAACAATCGCAGATTTATTAAATCAACAGTTTTCAAATAATGAGGTTTGCCTTTACCATACGTCAAGGGTTGAGGTGTTGAGCGATGGCGAGTTTGACTGGACCCTTGATGGCGAACAACAAAACGGCTATAAAAATGTTGAGGTTTTAAATGTTCCCCAGATAGTAGAACTTATAGTACCAAACAAAAATAAGAAGTAATATATTAGGAGGATAAAATATGTTCACCCGTGATATTGGAATAGATTTAGGAACAGCAAACACACTAGTGTGTATTAAAGGCAAGGGCATTGTAATGCGTGAGCCATCGGTTGTAGCGTATGAGGCAAGGAACGATATTGTTCGTGCGGTTGGTACCGAGGCTAAGGAAATGATAGGTCGTACCCCCGGCTCAATTATCGCGGTTAGACCTTTAAAGGATGGCGTTATTGCCGACTTTGATGTTACCGCCGCAATGCTTAAAAAATTCATTAATCACGCGCTTCACGGTTCCATTTTTACCCGTGTGCGCGTTATGATTTGCGTTCCCGCAGGTGTTACTGAGGTTGAAAGCAGAGCGGTTCACGATGCCGCTATTCAAGCGGGTGTTAGCGCAGCTAATGTTCGCCTTATTCAAGAG
>JAZNIK010000014.1:0-12091 GCA_045577495.1 Acutalibacteraceae bacterium | reverse complement strand
TTCTGTGAGGGCGAAACTAGCGATACTGTTATTTTAGAGGGCGCTGATGATATTGCAAGTGCAAGTCCCGGATATAACCAAGAAAATAACGGTTATCTTGTTCAGTTAGAGCTTACAAAATCGGGTGCCTCTAAATTTGCTTCTGCTACTGCCAGACTTAAAGGTCAGGTTATCTCCATTTGGATGGATGATACAATGATTTCTGCTCCTACAGTTAATGAGGCTATTACTGATGGTAAAGCGATTATTTCGGGCGACTTTGATGCAGATTCCGCTACTGAACTTGCTGCAAAAATCAATGCAGGTTCTCTCCCCTTTGCTTTAACTGTTGATGAGTCAAAACTTCAAATTATCAGTCCAAACCTTGGCGCACAAGCTCTTAATGTTATGACAATTGCGGGTGTTATTGCTTTCATTGTTATTTGCATTGTTATGATTTTAATGTTCCGTTTACCAGGTGTTATAACCTCTATTGCATTGCTTGGTCAGGTTGCAGGTATGATTGCTTGTTCTTCCGGTTTCTTTGCAGACGCAAAGGGTGTTACATTAACAATTCCGGGTATTGCCGGTATTATTCTTTCTATCGGTATGGGTGTTGATGCTAACGTTATTGCATCTGAGCGTATTCGTGAAGAATTCCGCAAGGGCAAAACAATCGACGGTGCTATTGAAGCAGGTTTTGACAACAGCTTTAACGCTGTGTTAGATGGTAACGTTACCGTTTTCATCGTTGCTGCTGTTATGATGGGCGCTTTTGGTACTGCAGATACATTGATGGGTAAAATTTTCTCACCAATTATGCAGTTCTTTGGTTCTTCCGTAACCGGTTCTGTTTATTCCTTTGGTTATACACTCCTCATAGGTGTTATTTTCAATATGATTATGGGTGTTTACGCTTCTCGTTCAATGCTCAGAAGCGTTTCAAGATTTAAGTTCTTGCGTAAACCTTGGTTATATGGTGCACCTAAAAAAAGCAAAAAACAAACTGAAGGAGGTGCCGAGAATGTTTAAAAAAGAAACAAATTTTGATTTCATTAAAAACTGCAAATTCTTTGTTATTGGATATGTTGCAATTATTTTAATCGGCGCTATTCTTTTTGGTATTTTTGGTGCTAAGCTTAGCATTGATTTTAAAGGCGGTACAATGTTCACCTACACATATACCGGCAAGGTTGATTTAGATAAAGCACAGGATATTATTGAAGATACTCTTAAAAAGGATGTTAAGGTTACAGAAAGCACCGGCTTTAATTCTAATTCTAAAAAGTTGGTTATTACCCTTGTATCGGACGAGGCTGTTTCTGCAGAAATGCAGAGCAAAGTTTTAACCAAACTTGAAGATACCTTTAAGGATAATAAACTCGCAATCGGCGACTCTAACTCGGTTAGCCCTGCAGTTGCAGGCAACTTCTTCTTAAAATGCTTAATCGGTGTTATTTTAGCGGGTATTTTAGTTGTAGTTTATGTTGGTATTCGTTTCCGTAAAATCGGCGGTGTTTCAGCCGGTATGTTCTCTTTGTTGGCTCTATTTTTAGACTGTATTATCGCATTTATTTCTTGCATTATTTTCCGCTTGGAAATCGACTCTAACTTTATGTCGGTTATTCTTACAACTCTTGGTTATTCTCTTAACGACACCATCGTTATTTATGACCGTATGCGCGAAAACGATAAATTGTATCCCTCAATGGACTTTGATAAACGCGTTAATATGAGTATTAATCAATCTTTAGGCAGAACCATTAAAACAACAGTAGCTACCTTCTTAGCAATTATAACAGTTGTTGTTGTTTCTGAGTTCTTTGGTTTATCCTCACTTCGTAGTTTTGCAATTCCTATGGCTATTGGTATACTTTCGGGTTGCGTATCTTCTATTTGTCTTTCAAGCCCACTTTGGTATCATTGGCGCAAAGCTTCTAGCGAAAGAAAAGCAAAAAAAGAAGCTAAATCACCTTCAAAAAAGGTTAAAGCGTAATATTAAAAATAAGCCACGGCGTTTGTCGTGGCTTTTATATTTAGAGGTAAAAAATGATAATTTTAGCATCAAATTCACCCAGAAGAAAAGAACTTTTATCTCTTTTGGGATATAATTTTAAAGTTATTCCTGCAGATTGCGATGAAAATATTAATATTAAAAATCCAAAAAAGTTAGTTAAAGAATTATCTTTTAAAAAGGCAAAATGCATAAAGGCAGATATGAATGATATAGTAATTGGTTCTGATACTGTTGTTGCAATTAAAAATAAAATTTTAGGTAAACCTAAAGATACAGAAGATGCTTTTAATATGTTAAATGTCCTATCGGGTAAAACTCATACAGTGCACACGGGAATAACTGTTATAAAAAATAATATTTGCATTACAAAATGTATTTCCAGCAAAGTAAAATTCAGAAAAATAACACACCAAGAAATATTAGATTACATAAAAACCAATGAGCCTATGGATAAAGCAGGTGCATATGCCGTTCAAGGTAAAGGTTCCGCCTTTGTTAAGTCGATAAAAGGTGATTATTTTTCGATAGTTGGTTTCCCCTGTTCCTACGTTGATTTATTATTAAAAAAATTTGGTGAAAAACCTATAGAATAAAAATGCTTTGTTGCGTTAAAGGTGTTATGTTTTTTGCATAACACCTTATAATTTTATAAAAAAAGTGCCTTGAAAATTCAAGGCACAATATAAAAAATTAGATATTATTAACTATTTGGGGTAGTGTTGATTATATAGTCACCTGTCCAACCATCGTTCTTACTGCTTGTGTCGGGCTGTGAACTACTACTTTCCGGCTTAGAAGAAGAACTGCTACTTTCGGGTTTGCTTGAACTTTGAGGCTCACTGGAAGAACTGCTTTCCTCAGAAGGAACATATGATGAACTATCATCACCCGAAACTGTACTCGAAGTATCTTGTGAATTGCTTGGTGTAGAAGAACTGTTTGATGTAGTTGGTTCTTTGCTCTCGGTAGCAGAACTTGAAGAAACGGTTTGAGATGATATATCTTCTTTGTTATCCTTATCTTTATTAGGAGTAAAGATATCAACTATCCAATCATACCAATGCTTTTCATCCTCTTTTTTGGTTGAATTTGTATCTTCTTTTTTAGAGGAAGTATCATTAGTATCGCTACTGCTTGTTGGGTTTTGTGCATTAACGGTAACATCGCTTTCGGAAGTAGTATCCTCGGTGTTTTCATTTTCAGCTTCCTGGTTAGATACAATTTCGGATACTGATGAACTTTCATCATTTTTTTTATTTTTATCACAGGCGCCCAAGGTGAGCAAAATAACAAGTGATAATAGTAGTGAAACAATTTTTATAATTTGCTTAGTCATAAAAACCTCCATAAATTTTATTCAAAAAATTCTTCGCCCATATCAATGACAACATCCTGACCGGTTTGGATATCATCTTCTAAAATATCATTTTCCGTCTGAGTTTCTTCAGATGAAACTTCATTATTACTTGAAGAAGCCTGTATGTTAGAACTCGAATCTAAAGGAACATCAATCTCTTTGCCATTACCCTTACAAGCAGATAAAACAAACAATGAAATTATAAGCAAAACTGCTATACTTAAACGAAAAATATTTTTCATATTCATCCCCCAATTTAATTAAATTTACTATATTCAGTTTACACTATTACTTAATTAAAGTCAAGTTATATTTGATATTAAAACCTTTAATAAACGAGTTAAAATATATTGCAAAATTTTACTTTTTATTGTAGAATTATATCTGTGAAAGGATGTATTAAAATGCGTGTTTTAGTCATTGGCGATGTTTGTGGTAAACTAGGCTGTGAATTTTTACTTAATAAGCTTTCGTTTATAAAAAACAAATATAATATAGATGTTGTAATAGCAAACGGAGAAAATTCTGCAGAGGGCAACGGAATTTTGCCAAGCAGTGCAGAGCTTTTATTCTCTGCAGGTGTTGATGTAATTACCGGTGGTAATCACTCGATTCGCAGAACCGAAATTTACGATATGCTTGAATCAAATGATTTTATTCTAAGACCTGCAAATCTCCCTAATTCTATTGCGGGGAAAGGTATCACATATATCGACCTAGTATATACTAGCATTGCCGTTATTAATATTTTGGGCGTTGTTTATATGGAGAATATGGACTGCCCGTTTAAAACTGCCGACAGATTGATAAGTGAAGCAAAAGAAAATGGCATAAAAATAATTTTTGTAGACCTTCACGCAGAGGCAACATCTGAAAAGCGTGCTATGGGTTTTTATTTAGATGGAAAAGTTACTGCAGTTTTTGGAACCCATACACATATTCAAACTGCCGATGAACAGATTTTGCCAAATGGTACGGGTTATATTACCGATATTGGTATGACTGGGGTTAAACACTCTGTTTTAGGTGTTGATAAAGACATTATTATTAGTAAACTTAAGGATAAACTGCCAATAAAATTCAAAAACGCTGTTGGTAATGTTGAACTTAACGGATGCATCTTCACCGTTGATAAGAAGTCAGGTCTTACAACACAAGTTGAAAGGGTTATTTTGTAAAAAAATCAAGTAAATTTAATTTAGTATTGAAAACTAGATGGATATGTAGTATACTAGTATGAGATAATTATGTATTGTGGAGGTGTATGGCTATATTTAAACGTATAATCTCCCTATTGCTTATTGCCTCACTGTTTTTAACAGTAGGTTGTAAATCGAATAATGTGGATACAAGTTCTGATACTTTAAATTCCAATGATAACATTGGCAAATCAGCAAATGATACCATTAGGGTTTTATATAGTAGCAAGGATTCTTTAGACCCTTTTGAGTGTGTTACCGAACAAAACACCATTCTAGGCAATTTGATTTTTGAACCTCTTTTGATTTTAAATAACAATTATGAAATTGAATATAGACTTGCCAAGTCAGCCGTTATTAAAGATAAAGAATGTGCTATTACCTTAAAAGATGTAAAATTTTCTGATGGTTCAAGGGTTACTTCTGAGGATATCGTTTTTTCGTTCAATAAAGCAAAAGTATCCAATACTCGTTATGCATCATCCTTAAAATACGTAACCGATATTTCTGTATCAGGTAGCAATTCGGTTATAATTTCTTTAAAAAGAAAAGACCCTTATTTTATAAATCTTTTAACATTTCCTATTTTAAAAAAGGGCTCTGATGAACTTAAAGATACAGATAATCAAGAGCTTTGTCCCATTGGCGCAGGTCGATATGTTTTTGATAATAATACTGAGCAATTAAAAATTAACAAGCATTATTACGGTAAATCATCGGTTATTAAAACCATTCAGACTGTTGATGCCCCCGATAACGAATCGGTTGAGCAAGCCGTAAAGGCAGGTATGGTTGATTTCTATTATACCGATTTATCTAATAGCACAATTCCAAAAATGAATGGTAATACCTCGGATATTTCTTTAACACGAATTGTGTTTTTGGGTGTTAACCCAAATAATCATCAACTGTCTAACAGTTTATTTCGTCAGGCAATTTCTGCCGCTATTGATAGAAAAAGCATTTGTAGTTCCGCCTATTTTGGCAAAGCAACCCCTGCTTTAGGCCCCTTCCCTACCATATGGAAAGAAACGGGAAGCAACATGAATATCGAGGCAGAAAAAAATCTAAAAACCTCTGCATATAATATCGAACTTGCGGGTTATACAAAAAAGGATAAAAGCGGTTATTATCTTTTAAAAAACAATAACCCAATTACATTTTCTTTGTTAGTTAATTCCTCTAATCCATCGCGTGTTTCTGCGGCACAAAAAATTGCAGATAACCTTAAAAATGCAGGTATCAAAATTGTTATCAATTCGGTTAGCGATAGCCAGTATAATTTGATGCTTGATAAAAAACAATACGATTTATATATCGGTGAGGTTCGTTTTGATGAAAATATGGACCTTGGCGGTTTGGTATATTTAAATTCATCTTATTACTTGGGTAGAGGCTCTTCGGAAACTAGTAAAGAAACTGAATCGAATTCTTCTAAAAATAATTCTAAGGTTAATTCTTCAGGCAACAGTAGCAATAACTCTAATGCCTCTCAAACAACAAATATTGCAAAACCAGGTGAAATTACCCTTAAATCTTCAGATGCATATAAAGGTTATTATAGCGGTAAATACTCGCTTCAAGACCTCATAACTGCCTTTATTGCAGAACTTCCGGTAATTCCTGTGTGCTTTAAAAACGGTCTTGTAATTTATAGTGACAGATTTGGCAATGGTATTACTCCATCGCGTTCAGATTTATTTCACGGAATTGAATTGTTAAAATAGTTTAGGAGGACTTTATTATGATATCTTATGAAACAAGAATTGGTAAAATCACGCTCTCAAATGATTATTTTTCTAAATTGATTGGTCGTGCAGTTACCTCTTGCTTTGGTGTTGTTGGTATGGTTCCAAAGGGCGGCAAACAACGTTTGTTGGGCTTAATCTCTAAAAAAGATAGGCTTGATACCGGTGTTGTTGTTCGTGGTGACTTTACCTCAATTACTGTTGATTTGCATATCGTTGTTACCTATGGTATGAACATCAACGCTATTGCAAAAAGTATTATGCATAAGGTTAAATATACTGTTTATGAAGCAACCGGAATTAAGGTTTCAAAGGTTAGAATTCGGGTTGATGGAATTAAAGAATAATTAGGTTTATTACTTAATCAGCCCTAAGGAGTGTTTATTGTGTTTTCTGGTGATATTTTACGTAACGCTATAATTTCGGGTGCTAATTACATCTATAATGAGCGTCAACGTATTGACGAACTAAATGTTTTCCCTGTTCCCGATGGAGATACAGGTACTAATATGTCAATGAGTATTGGTAACGCGGCTCGTGAACTTTCTAAGCAAGCAGGTAAAACTGCTGGCGAAATTGCAGCCACCGCTGCTTCAGCTCTTTTAAGAGGCGCTAGAGGTAATTCGGGCGTTATCACTTCCCTACTTTTTAGAGGAATTGCAAAAGGATTAAAAGATTGTGAGCAGGTTACTTCGGAGAACTTGGCTCTTGCCTTGTCATATGGCGTTGAGGCGGCTTATAAAGCCGTTATGAAGCCAACTGAGGGTACAATCCTAACCGTTGCCAGAATAGCCGCAGAAGAGGCTAAAAAGGCGGCAGATAACGGTGCTGATGCCCTTGATACCTTCAAGGCTGCTTTAGCGGGTGCTAAGGTTGCGTTAGATGATACACCAAATCTTTTACCTACCTTAAAAAAAGCAGGCGTTGTTGATGCAGGTGGTCGCGGCTTGGTTGTTATTTTTGAGGGTATGCTTTCTGTTTTTGAAAACGGAAAGGTTATTGAAATTGATAACACCATAATTGATAATGGCGAGGGCGAATCCGAGCGTAATGCGGCGGGTGAATTTGAAACCGAAATCACCTTTACCTATTGCACTGAGTTTATTGTTTCGCGCAAGGAAGATAAAACCGATAATGACGCAACCGAGCTTCGCGCATATTTAGAAACTATCGGCGACTGCGTTGTTGTTGTTGACGACCCCGAAATTATTAAGGTTCACGTTCATACCGACCATCCCGGTAATGCTCTTGAAAAAGCAATTACATTTGGTCAGCTTATCAACCTTAAGATTGAAAATATGCGCGACCAACACGAAAGAGCTAAGCACGATTCTCAAAATGCAAAGAAAAATCCTATCAATAATAGCACAAATACAGAAAAAATTGTATCTGTTGAACCTACCGAGGAGTTTGGATTTGTTTCTGTTTGCGTTGGTGAAGGTTTAGAGACTCTTTTCACAGAGCTTGGTGTTAATACCCTTGTTAGCGGCGGTCAAACTATGAACCCTAGCACAGATGATATTTTAAAGGCTATCGAGCAAACCCCGGCTAAAACTGTTTTTGTTTTACCAAATAATAAGAATATCATTATGGCGGCTGAACAAGCGGTTCCGCTTAGTTCTCGTAAGGTAATTGTTTTGCCAACCCGCACAATTCCAATGGGTATTTCTGCTCTTATCTCCTTTGACCCCGATTTGTCCGATGAAGAAAATGCAATAAATATGCAAAACGCTTTTGCTAATGTTTCTACAGGTCAGATTACATTTGCCGCAAGAGATTCTGATTTCGATGGTCTTAAAATCAAAAAAGATGACCTTATGGCTATGGAAAATGGTAAAATCGTGTTTACTGATGATGAGCTTACTCGTTGCACAGTTCGTTTATGTCAAAAAATGTGCAAAAAGAACGTTCAGTTCTTAACCCTTATTTATGGTGAGGGTGTTGACGAAATAACCGCCGAACGCGTTCAATCTGAACTTAACGAAAAATTTGGCGGTAAGGTTGAAATTACCCTTATTAACGGTGGTCAACCTGTATACTACTTTATAATTTCTGCCGAGTAATTGGTGGTGAACGGATTTTATGTCAATATATAACACCGATATAAAATTTGTAAAAGGAATTGGTGAAAAAAGGGCTCAGCTTTTCAAAAAAAGGTTGGGCCTTTTCTCGTTGCTTGATTTAATCACCTACTATCCAAGAGATTATGAAAATTGGTCCTCTCCCTACCGAATTTGCGATGCTCCGCTTAACGAAACCGTTTGTATAAAAGCCAAAATCTCAACCGAGATAGAGGAAAAAATTACACGCAACAAAAAAATAAAAACATATACATTTTATATTTATGATAGAACAGGTCAAATTAAGGTTGTTTTGTTTAATACCAAATATCTTGCAAACTCTTTAAAAAAAGATGAAGAATATCTTTTTTATGGCAAAATTAAATGGAACGGCACCTTTAAGGAAATGGCATCACCCGAAATACGCCCACTAACCGATGCGAAAATTAAGCCGATATACTCTGCCACTAACGGACTAAGCTCAAGACAGATTGAAAAAATAGTAAATACAGCAATAGAAAATACAGTTGTTGAGGATTTTTTAAAGCCTGAAATTTTGAGAAAATTTAATTTGATTTCGAGATACGATGCTATTAAAAAAATTCACTCCCCCGCTTCGTTTGAAGAAATCGAATTAGCAAAAAGGCGTCTAGCGTTTGATGAACTTTTATTGTTAAGATTAGGACTTACCGGTCTTAAAAAGCGTAATAGAGGCTATACCGCTAAAACAGTTTCTCCCCTCAATCAAGAAGAAATAAACGGTTTATTTCCATTTAAACTAACAAATGCACAAAATCGTGTTATCAATGAATGTTTGGCAGATATGAGTAAGAATGTTCCTATGAACAGACTTGTTCAAGGTGACGTAGGTTCGGGTAAAACTGCCGTAGCGGCGGCACTGTGCTATGCTACACACAAAAGCAGTTATAATAGCGTTTTGCTTGCCCCAACAGAGCTTTTGGCAAACCAACACTATAAAACTCTCACTAATCTTTTTGGGGATTTTAACCTAAATATCAAGCTTTTAACAGGCTCGTTAAACTTAAAAGAGAAAAATGAAATCAAACACGCTCTTAAAAAAGGTGAAGTTGATATTTTAGTTGCGACTCACGCTGTTTTAACCGATGATGTTGAACTAAAAAATACAGCCCTCATAATAACCGATGAGCAACACAGATTTGGTGTTTCCCAACGCGCTACTTTAAGCAAAAAAGCGGAGCATCCTCATACTCTCGTTATGTCTGCAACCCCCATTCCACGCACTATGGGATTGGTGGTTTACGGCGATTTGGATATTAGCATTATTGATGAGATACCTTCGGGTCGCTTGCCTATCGAAAGTTATGCAATAGATACTAAAATTCGCGAACGTGCTTTAAATTATGTTAAAAAGCATATTGATAATGGTTATCAAGGCTATATCGTTTGCCCAATGATAGAATCTGATGAGAATAGCGAGTTAACCTCTGCCACAAACTATGCTAATGAACTAAAAAATAGCGTTTTAAAAGAGTATAATATTAGTTTACTTCACGGCAAAATGAAACCTAAAGAAAAAGATAAGATTATGAAAGAGTTTGCCGATGGTAAAATTCAAATATTAGTTTCTACAACCGTTATAGAGGTTGGCATTGATGTTCCAAATGCTGTTATAATGGTTATAGAAAATGCCGAACGATTTGGCTTATCACAACTTCATCAGCTTAGAGGTAGAGTTGGTAGAGGCATTGCAAAATCAACCTGCATATTTATTTCTAACTCCACATCCGAAAATACTAGCAAACGACTTGAAACGCTATGCAAAACAACAGATGGTTTTAAGGTAGCAGAGGCCGATTTAAAGCTTAGAGGTCCGGGTAACTTCTTAGGCAAGGAGCAACACGGTTTGCCAAAACTAAAGATTGCAGATTTAATTGAAAATCATGAGCTTTTAGATGCATCATCAAGGGCAGCAGAATATATTCTTGATAATGACCCCGAACTAAAGAATCCGGAGAATTTGCTGCTTAAAAACGAAGTTAACTATTTGTTTTCTTCTGCTAAACGCATAGAATTTAATTAAAATGCATAAAAATTCACAAGAATATGAATTTTTATTAAAATTCACTTGCTTTTTATCACTTGCTGTGATATTATAATTATAACTTTAATATCTTGGAGGGTATTATTATGAAAAAATTATTAGCACTTACTTTAGCATTAGTTATGATCGTTGCTTGTTTTGCTGGTTGTGGCAAAACCGAAAAACTCGTTATGGGTACAAATGCAACCTTCCCACCCTATGAGTTTGTTGATGATAGCGGCAAAATTGTTGGTATCGATGCAGAAATTGCAGAAGCGGTTGCTGAAAAACTTGGTATGGAGCTTGAAATCAAAGATATGGAATTTGATTCACTTCTTACTGCTGTTCAAGGCGGCACCATTGATATAGCTCTTGCAGGTATGACCGTTACTGACGAGCGTAAGCTTACTGTTAACTTCTCTGATACATATGCAACAGGTATTCAGGTTGTTATTGTTCCTGAGAATTCTGCAATTAAAACTGTTGATGACCTTGAGGGTAAAATGGTAGGCGTTCAAGCTGGTACAACAGGCGATATCTACTGCACTGATGATTTCGGTCAGGATAATGTTAAGCAGTTCCAAAACGGTGCTTTAGCTGTTGCAGCGCTTAAAAACGGTCAGGTAGATTGCGTTGTTATTGATAACGAGCCTGCAAAATCCTTTGTTGCTGCTAACGAAGGCTTAAAAATCCTCGAAACTGAGTATGCTGTTGAAGATTATGCGGCTGCTATCTCTAAAGAAAACACAGAGCTTTTAGAGGACTTCAACAAGGCGCTTAAAGAGCTTAAAGAGGATGGCACTCTTAAAAAGATTATTGATAAATATATTCCTGCTGAATAATATTTTTAAATAAGTCTTTAAAAAGCAGGGGCGAATTCGCCCCTGCTTACTATTATGTTGAAAGGATGAAAATTTCTTTGACTATTCTTACCTTTGCTGATTGGATACAGTCTGCACCAGGATGGCTACAAAACTTCCCCGAATGGTTGCAAACCTTTTTCTTTCAGTTATATCAAACCTTTATTTACCAAAATAGATGGAAGTTTTTTACTGATGGACTGAAAATAACCTTTATTGTTACAATAGGTGCATTAATTCTCGGTGTAATTATCGGTTTAATTATTGCAATTATCCGCACAACTCACGATAACGCTACCAAAAAGCCAAATTTAATTTTAAGATTTTTTAACTGGTTTAGCAATCTGTACCTTACCGTTATACGCGGAACTCCTATGATGGTTCAGTTGCTTATTATGGGCTTTGTTATTATGGTACCAAAGTCTGATACCGGTATGATTGTTTGCGGTATTGTAACCTTAGGTATTAACTCGGGCGCGTATGTTGCTGAAATTGCACGTTCAGGTCTTATGTCTATTAGTCGTGGTCAAACCGAAGCAGGCCGTTCTTTAGGTTTAACATACGGCCAAACTATGTGGCATATTGTAATTCCGCAGGCAATAAAAAACATACTCCCCGCTCTTGGTAATGAAATGATAACCCTCCTTAAAGATACATCATTAGTTTCTGTTATAGCACTTCGCGATGTTACAAAACAGGCTCAGAATATTGTTAGTAAAACATATGAGCCCTATATACCATATATTAGCCTTGCGGTAATATATCTTGTAATTGTTATTATTCTTACAAGATTGCTTGGTATTTTAGAA
>JAZNIK010000013.1:0-10613 GCA_045577495.1 Acutalibacteraceae bacterium | reverse complement strand
GCGTCACCGCCACTTGTTAATACACCAATAGTTTTCATTTAAAAATTCCCCCTGAAACTACAAAACATTTTCCAAAACATTTTATCACACTTTTTTTTATTATTCAACAACTTTTATATTATTTTCTCCGAAAATTTCACATAATTTTTGCCATTTTGTATCTTTTACTTTAAAATTAGCAAATTTTTTGGCTTTAAGTCTTTTTTTAGAATCCTCACAATATATTATAACCTCTGCGCCGGTATCATCCAAAAGGGAATTTATTGTATTTAATTGCTGGAGATTATATGTTGGTATTCTTATATAAAGCTTAGTATAATCCACACCCGATATGTTTTTTAAGGTTTCGGCAGACTCTATACTGTCACAAACAATTTCGCTTGGTCTATCATCCATCTCGGTAACTCTACCTCTTATCAGTACAATTTTACCCACCGCAATAATAGCGCGATTTTCATTATAAACCTTTGGAAAAATCGTTACATTAATAGAATCGTACTTATCCTCAACCGAAATAAATGCCATTAAATCGCCCTTTTTTGTGGTTTTGGTTTTAACCTCATTTACAAGCGCAATAAGCGAAACTTTTTCTCCATCATTTATTTCGTGTTCTAAAATATCGGTTGTTTTTGCGGTTTTTAGTATTCTTGCCGCAGAGTCATATTCCTTTAGAGGATGCCCTGATAAATAAAGACCTGTTGCTTCCTTTTCAAGAGCTAATAATTCCCTTAATGGCATTTCGCTGACATCGGGCAAAAGATAGGAATAATCAATACTATTATCCTCATCATCAAAGGTATCAAAGAGTGAGGTTTGACCACCCAAATTGCGAGTTGCCTCTTGTTCTGCTGCATTCATTATAGAATCCACCGCTTGAAGCATTTGTCTACGATTTGCACCCAATGAATCTAAGGCACCGCTTTTAATAAGCCCCTCAAATGCACGGCGATTAAAATCTCTGCCTTGCATACGGCTACAAAAGTCATACACCGATGTAAATGGTGCCGCTTTTCTTAATTCTATCATTTTGTTTATAATACCTGCGCCTAAATTTTTAATTGCAAGTAATCCAAACCTTATGTTATTACCCGAAACTGTAAAGGAAAGCTCACTTTCATTAACATCGGGTGGTAAAATATCAATACCCAAGCGAGAGCACTCATTACTATACTGTGTAACCTTACCGCCAAACGCCAGTATGCTGGAAAGTAGCGCCGACATATACTCCTTTGGGTAATGACATTTTAAATATGCCGTTTGGTAGGCTACAACAGTATATGCCGCCGCGTGTGATTTGTTAAAAGCGTACGAACTAAAAAGCGCAACATCATCATAGATTTCTTCGGCTATATCCTTTGGAACACCGCGAGCAATCGCACCCTCGCAAAGTATGGTGCCGTCCTCTGCCCTATCACCATACAAAAAGGCTTGGCGTTCTTTTTTCATAACATCGTGCTTCTTTTTAGACATAGCGCGACGCACAATATCTGCGCGACCAAGTGAATAACCCGCAAGGCTTCTAAATATTTGCATAACCTGTTCCTGATATACAATACATCCGTAAGTTATATCCAAAATAGGTTTTAAAAGTTCTGTTTTATATGCAATCTTTTGAGGATTGTGCCTATTATAAATATAGGTGGGTATAGATTTTCTGGGACCTGGTCTATAAAGGGATAGAATCGCTGTTAAATCCTCTAAATTCTCAGGTCCAAAGGAACGAAGTACATTTTTCATGCCCTCTGATTCAAACTGAAAAACGCCCTCAGTAAATCCATCTGCCATCATTTTAATTGTTTTTTTATCATCAAATGGAATATCATTTGCATAAAAATTAGGTTCTTTCTGCCTTATCATTTTTTCGGCATCTGCAATAACAGTAAGGTTTCTGAGCCCTAAAAAGTCCATCTTAAGTAGTCCTAACTCTTCAAGTTCGGTCATTGTAAACTGTGTTACAACCGCCTCATCGTTAAGGGCAAGAGGAACATAATCACTAACCACCTTATCTGCTATAACAACACCCGCCGCGTGAGTAGATGCGTGGCGAGGCATACCCTCAATTTTTTTAGACATATCTATAAGTTCTTTTGTTTGAGAGTCGGTTTCATAAAGGGTTCTAAGGTCGGCAGATGATGCCATTGCCTTTTCAATAGTCATACCAAGCTCGGCAGGTATAAGCTTTGCTACTCTGTCGCAAGTATTATATGGAAGTCCCATAACCCTACCAACATCACGAACAGCCGCACGTGCCGCCATTGTACCAAAGGTTACAATTTGAGCAACGTGGTCAACACCGTATTTTTCTATTACATAGTCAATAACCTCTTGCCGTCTTACATAGCAAAAGTCAATATCAAAATCCGGCATAGAAACCCTTTCGGGATTTAAAAATCTTTCAAACAACAGACCATATTTAATTGGGTCGATTCCTGTTATTCCAACACAGAATGCCACCAAACTACCCGCGCCAGAGCCTCTACCGGGACCAACGGGAATACCCCTTGATTTAGCAAAGGTTACATAATCCTGAACGATTAAAAAGTAATCAACAAAGCCCATTTTATCAATTACCGAGAGTTCATACTCTAATCGTTCAATCACACTATCAGGTGGATTATCACCATAATGGCGTTTAAGCCCCTTATAGCTCATCTCTTTTAAATATTCGGTATGGTTTTTATCACCAATATCAAAAACGGGAAGCTTTAATTTATGGAACTCAAATTCCAAATTACAACGCTCTGCAATCTTTACAGTATTTGTTAAAGCCTCGGGAGTGTCTTTGAATAAATCTTGCATTTGCTCGGTTGATTTAAGATAAAATTCTTCTGTTTCAAAAGACATTAAATCATCATCGCCGAGTTTTTTGCCCGTACCAATCGCAAGTAAAACATTTTGCATACTATAATCTTGCTTTTGAATATAATGCACATCATTTGTGCAAACCAAACCTATGCCTGTTTCGTTAGAGATTTTTTTAAGTCCGTTATTTACGATTATCTGCTCTTTGATGCCGTGGTTTTGCAGTTCTAAATAAAAATTGTCTTTACCAAAAAGTTTTTCAAAATAAAGCGCGGTGTTTTTTGCTTTTTCATAATCGCCATATAAAAGGGCGGTCGGAATTTCTCCCGCCAAACAAGCAGATAAACCTATAAGCCCCTCGTGATGCGATTCTAACAATTCTTTATCTATTCTGGGACGGGTATAAAAGCCTTCTGTAAAGGCTAAAGAGCACATTTTTATGAGATTTTTATAACCAATCTCATTTTTACAAAGAAGAATAAAATGATTATAGCTTTGGTCACTTACTTTTTTCTTTTCAAAGCGTGAATTCGGGGCAATATACACCTCGCAACCGATAATCGGCTTTATTCCTGCCGCTTTTGCTTTTTTGTAAAACTCCATTACACCATACATTACACCATGGTCGGTAATGGCTACGGAATTTTGCCCTGCCGCCTTTACTGCATCAAAAAGCTTGTCGATTCGGCAAGCGCCGTCGAGCAGACTATATTCAGTATGAAGATGCAAATGAACAAAATCCATAATATCTTTTCACCCCAAAGCTAAAGATTTTTTGATATTTGTATAAGTCGATTTAATCTATGATTCAGTCCCGATTTTGTTACCACGCCATTTGCCTTATTGCAAAGCTCACTCAAAGAATCCTCGGGATTTTTTTCTCTAAGCTCGGCCGCCGCCTTAAGCTCATTAGAAAGTTTTTCAAACTCACCTTTTTTTCTTAAAGCTTCAATCGCCTGCATTTGAGCAACTGCCGCATTAACCGTCTTTGAAAGATTAGCCATCTCACAGTTGCTAAGGCGGTTTGTGTGATTGCTAATATCCTTATAGACCTTAATACCTGCAAGCTCAAGGGTATGATTAACCGCCTGAATTGTGGTTAAAAGGTCCTCAATATTTTCACTTTCTTTAAAATATATTATTTTATTTTTTCCGCGATTTGTAATTTTTGGTGACAAACCAACATCGCATAAGAGCTCGTAAAATTCATTGGCAAGCTTGTCCTTATAAATTGGAAATTCTGCATGATAGTCCTTTTTGGGATTACTCACCGCGCCACACGCCAAAAACGCGCCGCGTATAAATGAGGTTTTGCAACAGTCGTCCTCAATATTTTGGTGCTTTATTATATTATCACCCAGTTGAAAACCATAATAGCCAAGCGAAGTAAGTATTGCTTCTCTTTGACTTTTTTCAGGCACCGATACTACAAAAAAATCCCGTTTTCCGCCTCCACCTGATATTGTTGGTTGCACTGAGTAGCATTGTCTAAGCAACATTGTAAGCCTGTCAACAACCTCTTCATTCTCTGTTGCAAGGCTTATTGCATCATTAGAAAACGCCCGACCAAACAGTAAAATACCGTAACATTCCGAAATTTTACAGCAGGTAGGCGTTTTGATTTTACAAAGTTCACTTTTTATATCAGAGGTAAAAGACATATGAATATCCCCTCTTTATCTTTTTTCTATATCTCTATGATTCACACTAACATTATAACCATGCTCGGATAAGCGCTTATATATTAATTCTGCCAATGTAACAGAACGATGCTTACCGCCCGTACAACCAACCGCAATTATAAGCTGGCTTTTACCCTCATCTCTATAAAGCGGAACGCTATACTCTACCAAATCAAGCATTCGTTTTGCATATTCTTTTGATGCTTCAAACTGCATAACATATTCTGAAACCTGCCTATCCAGACCTGTTAAAGCTCGAAGTTCATCAACATAATAGGGGTTTGGCAAACAACGAACGTCAAACACAAGATTGCTTTCGGTTGCGGGTCCATATTTAAAGCCAAAAGACATACAGGATATTTTAAGGCTACTATCCCCCTCACCTAAAAAGAGACTCGCAAGTTGCTTTTTAAGTTGACCTGTTTTTAGATTGGTTGTGTCGATTACATAGTTTGCCCTTGCGCGAACATTTTGGAGCATTTCACGTTCCTTTTCTACCGCCTCAGCAATAGATAAATCATAATCATCACATAATGGATGCTTACGTCTTGTTTCGCTATATCTACGAATAAGTTCGGTATCCGATGCATCTAAAAATAAAATTTTAATATTGATACCGCTTTTTTCAAGCGAATCAAAAACTTTATTTATATTAGTAAATGCCTGTCCTCCTCTGGAGTCAGTAACGATTGCGATTTTAGAAATATTAAGTTCGCCTTTTTTTGCCAAATCAACAAAGGAAGGAATTAGCATAGGAGGAATATTATCAACACAATAAAAGCCCAAGTCCTCAAGGGCATTTGCGGCATTGGATTTTCCTGCGCCCGACATACCCGTAACAAAAATATATTCCATACTAATTCCCTTCTTTCTATTATCTTCCTATAAATTCAATTTCGGGCTCTAATCTAACACTAGACTCTAAAAATACCTTTTCAGAGACTGCCTCGATAACCCGTTTAACATCTGATGCCGTTGCACCGCCTAAATTTACAACGAAGCCTGCATGCTTTTCACTAACCGCGGCACCGCCAATAGTAAAGCCTTTAAGTCCGCACATTTCGATAAGTGTACCGGCGAAATTACCTGCAGGTCTTTTAAAGGTGCTACCCGCGCTTGGAAACTCTAATGGTTGCTTTAACTTTCGCCTTTGCATAAGTTCTTCCATTTTGTTTCTTATTTCTTCTTGAATGCCCGGCATCAGTTTAAAGGTTGCAGAGGTAATAACACGATTTTTCTTTTCCTTGAAAATGCTTGTGCGATAACCTAGTTTCATTTTTTCGAGCGAAATTGTTTCAAACCTGCCATCCTTAGTTATGCACCTACACTCTTTTAAAACCTTAGACATTTCAGAATCATAGGCACCGGCATTCATATAAACCGCGCCACCTACAAGCCCAGGTATTCCCCAGGCAAATTCAAGACCAGTAAGCCCTTGTTCAAGCGCAAAGTTACATAGCAAGGAAAGTCTGAGTCCGCTGCCACAGGTAATTTCGTTAGTGTCGTTAACAGAAATATTTGAAATACCATTGCTGATATGAACAACAACGCCCTCAACACCAAGGTCGGATACCAACAAATTACTTCCGTTGCCCAGTATATAAAGCGGATACTCATTTTCGTTACAAAAAGCAACTACCTTTGAAAGCACTTCCTCACTCGCGGGCTCAACAAAAACATCTGCAGGTCCGCCTATTTTAAAGGTTGTGTGAGCAGACATTGGCTCCATCTCACGATAGACACACTGCTCTTTTTCTAAAAATTCTTTTAAAGGGGTATAATCCAAACAAAGCCCTCCAAACGAACAAATTTTAATATTTATTTTTCGTATAATCTATGAATATATGCCGCACCGATAATACCTGCATCATTACCCAATTTTGCAATTTTAATTTCGGTTTGGTCATCGATATTCTTAGAATAGCGATACTTTTCAATTATTTCAATAATAGGTTTAAGTAAGGTATCGCCCTCTTTTGAAATGCCGCCACCGATACAAAGTGCTTCGGGTTGAAATATATTTACAGTATTAACAATACCGCAAGCCACATACTTAATGTATTTATCCACAACCTCAGTAGCAATTTTATCGCCTGCACGCATAGCATCAAAAGAAGTTCTGCCGTTAACCTTGTTAATATCGCCATCGCAAAATTGCCACATTGCAGAATCTGTATTTTCCTGCATGGCATTTTTGGTTAGGTTTATAAGACCTGTTGCAGAAGCGTATGCCTCCCAACAACCATTACGACCGCAAGTACACGGTAAGCCATCAACAATAATAACCGTATGACCAATCTCGCCACCTGCAAGGTTAGAACCCGAAAACAACTTGCCATCCATAATAATTCCACTACCAACGCCGGTTCCAAGAGTAATAGCAATAAAATTCTTTGTGCCAACCCCTGCGCCAGCAATAAATTCGCCATATGCAGCAGCAGAAGCATCGTTCTCTAAATAAACATCTCTGCCCAAACGTTCTTTAAGCATTTTGCCCATTTCAACATTTGCAAAGCCAAGATTATTAGACGAAGCAATAACGCCTGTAAAGGGATTTACGCTACCTGGTGAGCCTATACCAATAGTTTCGATATCATCAATAGTAAGACCTGCATTCTCAACAGCCATTAAAGCGGCCGCAGCCATATCATCACAAATTTCTTCTGCGGGGCGAGGACAATTTGTTTTCTTTTTGCCTCTACCAATTATGTTATAATTTTTATCAACAACACCTGCTGCGATGTTTGTTCCGCCTAAATCAATACCTAAATGATACATAATAAATTCTCCTTTGTTTTTATCTTAATCAAAAACATCCTTGCTTTTGTTTGATTCACTATCATCAATAACATCTTCCATTCCAAGACGCTTTAACAAATCGTGTGCCGCATTATAGCCCATCTTCTTTTGACGGTTGTTCATTGAGGCAACCTCGATAATAACTGCCAAGTTTCTACCAGGCTTTACAGGAATGGTTAGGGATGGGATTGAAATACCTAAAATTTCGGTTTTTTCATTATCAAGACCCATACGGTCGTATACCTTATCGGCATCCCACGGCTCAAGATTTATAATCATATCTATCTTTTCGGTAAGCTTTACAGCACCTGCACCAAAAATACGACTTGCATTAATAATACCTATTCCGCGAAGCTCAATAAAATGCCTTATATTATCAGGTGAAGAACCAACAAGTGAGCGTGATGAAACGCGCCTTAGTTCAACCGCGTCATCTGCAATCAAACGGTGACCGCGTTTAACCAGCTCAATAGCGGTTTCACTTTTACCAACACCACTTTCACCAAGTAGCAAAACGCCCTCGCCATAAACCTCAACCAAAACGCCATGGCGAGTAATTCTAGGGGCTAATTGAACATTCAAAAAGGCAATTAAAGATGACAAAAAGCTTGAGGTAGAATCTTCTGTTCTAAGCAGTGGAACCTCATATCTTTGGGCAGCGTTACGCATCTGCTCGGATATAACAAGACTTCTTGAAACGATTACCATCGGTGGCCTTCTTGAGAAAAAGTCATCAACACATTTTTCAAGCTCATCATCACTTAATTCACTCAAATAACTTTCTTCACTCTTGCCTATTATCTGAACTCTTTCACTATCGAAAAATTCATAATACCCGGCAAGCTGTAAACCTGGTCGGTTAACCTCAACATTGGTAACCGATATCTCCTCAGGGTCTTTGGGAAGATAGATAGTTTCAAGCGAAAATTCTTTAATGATTTTTGCGAGCGAAACCGAAAAATCCGTTTTCATAATACCCCTCCATTCAATCATATTTATTATACACGAAAAACCACTTTAAGAAAAGAGTTTTTTTAAAATATTTGGTATTTTTTTAAGATAAATATTGATAAATACAAATAAAATCGTTATAATGAAAGAAGTATTCGGCTTTTTTATATATTTTTTGCCGAGATATCTTAAAAAAGCTTTATTGGAGGATTGTTTTTTATGAAACTTGGTATCGTTGGACTGCCTAATGTAGGCAAATCAACTTTATTTAATGCTATAACAAATGCAGGTGCGGCGTCTGCAAACTTTCCGTTTTGCACCATCGAGCCAAACGTTGGTATGGTTGCCGTTCCCGATGAGCGCTTAGATGCTCTTGCCAAAATGTACGAACCCGAAAAATTTACACCAGCCGTAATAGAGTTTGTTGATATTGCAGGTCTTGTAAAGGGTGCCTCAAAGGGTGAGGGCTTAGGCAATAAGTTTTTATCCCACATACGCGAGGTAGATGCAATCGTTCATGTTGTTCGTTGCTTTGAAAGCACAGACATTATTCACGTTGAGGGTTCGGTTGACCCCGCACGCGATATTGAAACGATTAACATCGAGCTTATTTTATCCGATATGGAAATGGTATCTCGCCGCCTTGATAAATCTGCTAAGGCTATGAAGGGTGACAAAAGCCTTGCAGGTGAGGTAGAATTCTTGCAGAGACTTTTAAAAGAACTTGAAAACGGAGTTTCGGCAAGAGCGGTTGAAACAGATGAGACCGAAGCTGCAATCCTAGCCGAAATGCCGCTTTTATCCAACAAGCCGGTTATATACGCTTGTAATATGAGCGAGGATGATTTTGCAAACGGTCTTGAGTCTAATGAAAGATATAAAGCGGTAAGCAAAATTGCCGCATCAGAGGGTGCAGAGACTTTACCAATATGCGCCGAAATGGAATCGCAAATTGCATCACTTTCTGCCGAAGAAAAGCAGATGTTTTTAGAGGATTTAGGTCTTGAAAAATCAGGTCTTGACCGACTTATTAAAACCTGCTATGACCTTTTGGGACTTATATCCTACCTTACAGCAGGTAAGCCTGAGGTTCGCGCTTGGACCATCACAAAAGGCACAAAAGCGCCCGGTGCGGCAGGTAAAATTCACACCGATTTTGAGCGTGGATTTATCAGAGCAGAGGTTGTAAGCTTTGATGACCTTATGGCATCAGGCGGAATGACAGCCGCTAAGGAAAAAGGCCTTGTAAGAAGCGAAGGCAAAGAATACGTTATGCAGGACGGAGACGTTGTTTTGTTCCGCTTTAATGTATAGTTTATGTATTGTCATAACATATTTTGGCAATTATAATAATAACAATATTAAAAAGGAGACTTTGAAATGATTAGTAAAGAAATTACACTTCATAACCTTGATTTTAACGATTTTATAAAAACATTGGATTCCTGCAAGGGTGATGTTTTTTTAGAGACCGCCGATGGCGATGTGCTTAATTTAAAATCCAAGCTTTGCCAAATGATTGGTATTGCAAATATTTTAAAGGGTGCAGAGATTTCGGAGGCAAAAATCCGTTGTGCAAAACCCGAGGATGAAACACTTTTATTCCGTTTTAATCTTTATAAAGAAGTACCGGATAAAAAATAAGTACACACAAAAATCCCGTGTTCGATGAAAGCGGGATTTTTTGCTATGTTAAAGTGAGTGGTATGCATTATACGTTTAACATAAAGAACTCAACGAAATGCTGATAGTAGATAAAGCACTCCAACTTCTCCGATGAAGTCGAAAAAAAGATTATCGATTGCTTAACTTAATAATAACACCTATGAACAGATTGCAGATAAATGTTTCTTGACTGTCAGTGGTGTTAAATACAGAATAAAAAAATTATCAGTAGTAGTGGTGCTGCCAACAAAGCGCAACTTATAAATTTGTTAAAAAAGTATGTTTAATAACAAGGTAATGATTGGTGTGGATTGTGAATAGCTGTGCGGGTGGCAATCTATTTTTTAGCAAGGTTGAAAGAAGTTTAGATTCTCCTAATAAGTGATATTTGGGCACCTAAATTTTCAACTTGCTATGGTATAAGATAATAAAAATGGCGGAGATTTCTCTCCGCCATTTTAAATTATTTTGCTTTTGTGTATTTATAGGTTGACCAACCTGAGTAATACTTAACTCCACTTACTGTTTTATAGGTGCGTACTCTTACATAATATGTCTTTTTAGAGGTAAGACTTGTAAGGGTTGTGCTTGTGGTTGAGTATTTTGTGATTGTTTTGGTCTTGGGTGAGGTAAAAGACTTAGAGGTAGAATATTGGATTTGATATCCTGTTACCTGACTTGTCTTTTTGCCTACATAAACCTTGATGCTCTTTT
>JAZNIK010000012.1:0-3262 GCA_045577495.1 Acutalibacteraceae bacterium | reverse complement strand
AGCCCTAAATCAAACAGGGTAATATTCAAACTTGCCTGTTCATTTGGGTAAATGTTGGCCGCTGTCTGAACATCTGCCACAACATCAGAACAAAAGCGGTTGCGCACACTGCCCTTGGTGGAATTTATAACCGCAAATGATAAAAGCGAAATTACTACCGCAACGACGGTAGAAACCAACATAACCATCCATTTTTTACCTAATACCCCAAAATAGTTTTTAACATTAGGTAATTTAATATTTTGGAATTTATCCCCTGCTACAAGCGGAAAAATACCGATAATATAAAAAGGTACTGCCAAAATATTATAGCCTGTATAACCGTAAGCATAGTTAAGAACGATAAGCACAACCGCTGTCAAAACAGTAGTCCACGCTCTTTTGGTAACACGAGCCACAGTGAAAAACAGCAAACTAAGTCCAATATTTATAATGGTATGAACAAGATAAAAGCCCTCCACAGAGTACCATTTAGAGCCTATTTGCATTCCGCCGACCCACCATTTTAAGAAACTGCCAAAGCTTTCAAAAAATGATAATATATCGCCCGAAAATGAAACTGCCAAGAAAAAGAGAGGAACCAATATACCAAAATATATTATCGATATCCACCAACGTCTGGTAAGCAAAGCAACTGCAACAACCGCAACAAGAGTTTGCCAAAGAATAGGAATCAAACCTATTTGATTGGTAAATTGCGCATCCTGTATGAGGGCTGCAGCAACCGTCATAGCCCAACAACTAACAATCGTACATATAAAGTCGAGAACACTTTCTTTTGCCTTTTCTTTTTTTCTGAATATATGTTTCAAATTAGTTATCACAGCACCGCACCTACCTTCTGCGGAATGCTTTTGGTAGAATTTATCTCTACCAAGACATCCTCACCATAATAATTCATTTGATTTACGCCGTCTATATTCACCTGTGTTTTGGGCACAATACATTTAGCAACCTTCCCGTTTTTAACCAATGTTGTGAGTTCGTTCAAAACACCGTCTGACGGATTGGATGTAATAACATAAACCTTATCGGCATTTAAAAAAGGTGCTTCCTTAATTAAATCTACTTCCAATTTCTCTGCATCCTTATAGAAAGGTATACAAGCAAAATTATACTGCATTTTATCAACGTCATTAACCGTTCTTATGCTATAATTGCAGTTTTCATTATCTTCTTTATTACGTATGGTAACAACATCTACACTATCATTAT
The DNA here is from genome assembly GCA_045577495.1 of Acutalibacteraceae bacterium. Taxonomy (GTDB): domain Bacteria; phylum Bacillota; class Clostridia; order Oscillospirales; family Acutalibacteraceae; genus UMGS1279. Next base: position 2,047 of record JAZNIK010000012.1, on the reverse strand, counting down.
GCTCAACAAAAAACTTTACAAGGGATATTGCCGATTCACAGGCTATATCTACCAAGTCACCTTCACCATCATCCCAAAAAGCACAGTCGGTAATAACCGAAATTTTTGGCTTTTGGGGCATTTCATACTTACGCGCATAAAGCGTTTTGGTACGCGCACTAAGTTTCCAGTTGATGCGTTTCAGACTATCGCCCTGTTGGTAAATGCGCGAATCGCCTAAAAGTTCGCCCTCTTCTGAATCGAGATTACTATCACTGCCATAATCCCCCGAAGAGTCACTCTCTACATCATACTCCAGTTCGCGTATGTGCGGCATTACCGCTAATTCCACCGTATAAGTGCTACTTTTAGAGCGCACTATCGGTAAATCAAACAAACCAAAAATATCTTCAAAATGCAAATTTTTTATTCCGACATTCCACAAACCCACGTGAGAACAAGGAATAAAAAAATCGAAATTATGCTTTATCATAAAAGACGGCACCATTACAAAGGAGTGCCTTTTACGCCTTAAATTACGCTTTTCAAACTCGGCACTTTTAACTGCCAAAAAACCAGTAACGGGCAATATAGCAACGCCTTTAAGACAAAGCGTATATTTAACTGTATCACCTCTTAAAGTAGAAGTTTTGTTAATTACAGAATCTACGTGCAAAGTAAGCATAGCCAAAAGCAAAGATATAAGCGAATATAAAACCACAGCACCTATGCAAACTGCAACAACAAAAAATTCACGTATTTCTGTACCTAAAGCCAAAATCAACAAAAACAACTCAAGAAAGGTGACAAAAAAACCTCTCAAAGTCATAAATATATCCTTTCAGACTTAACCCTTCATCTTGGGAACGCGAACAGTATTTAAAATGTTGTTTATTATATCTGTCGCATTAGTTCCCTTGGCACCCGAACGATTTTTGATAATCATTCTGTGCGCCAAAACATAAGGTGACAAGCGCTTAACATCATCAGGTACCACAAAATTGCGTCCGTTAAGTAATGCCAAACCACAAGCCGCCTGAGTAAGAGCAATTGAACCACGGGGACTTACACCCATAGAAACACCCTCATATTCACGGGTTGCAGTTGTGATTTCCACAATATATTTCAAAATATCATCCGAAATAAATACCAATTCAACTGCTTCTTGAATTCTTAAAATATCTTCTGCTGAAGCCACAGGTTCTAATTCGATTTCTTTAATAACCGAACGATTTTGACGCAAAATATCAATTTCCGACTCAAAATCAGGATAACCCATATTTATTCTCATAAGGAAACGGTCGAGCTGTGCTTCGGGAAGCGGATATGTACCAGCGGTATCAACAGGGTTTTCGGTAGCTAAAATCATAAAAGGTTTTGGCAATTCATAAGTTTTGCCGTCAACAGTAACCTGTCTTTCCTGCATGGCCTCCAACAAAGCCGACTGAGTTTTAGGACTGGCACGGTTAATTTCATCTGCAAGAACAATTTGCGAATGTACACTACCCTTTTGGAATGACTTCTTACCTGTATTTATATCATAAATATTAAAGCCTGTGATATCAGAGGGTAATACATCGGGTGTGAACTGAATACGCTGAAAATCGCAACCCAAAGAAGAAGCCAAAGCACTTGCCAATGTGGTTTTGCCAAGACCGGGTAAATCTTCAATCATGATATGACCGGAACAAATAAGTGAAACGAGCAACATATCAATTACATCATCTTTGCCAACAACCACTTTTTTAATGTTTTGTTTGATAGCTTCCAAACATTCAATTTTTCCCATTTTTCCATTATCTCCTTAACATAAAAATACATAATAATATTAACATACATCATTATATATTGCAACAAAAAATTGTGCAAATTGGCAAAATAGTAGAATTCTATTATTAATAAATATCCCCCCGCACTATGCGGGTGGTATTTCATTTTAGGTCTACGCCCTAACCGATACTGGCGGCGCACAAGTGCGCTATTTTGTTGGCCTAACAGCCACGCAAGGAATACAAGTAACCAGTAAACTGGTTTATCAAACACCTTGGCTCCCTCTGACGAGGGAGCT
>JAZNIK010000011.1:0-9553 GCA_045577495.1 Acutalibacteraceae bacterium | reverse complement strand
CCTATTATGCTTTTTGCATTTGGCAAAATACTTTTTGGGTCGCGTTGAGGATTTGCCTCATCATATATTTTTCCTATTCCGCAAATTGTTGCGCCAAGCTCTTTTGCCTTTTGTTTTATGATTTCAGATGTTAACACAAGTGTCCCCCCTATCTATCAAGCTTCCAGGCTTTTTTTGTGCGAAGCGGCTCCTTAAAGCGCCCCTCCATACATCCGCCTTTTTTCTCAAGCATACTTACGCAAGCCCTGATACATCCTCCGCACTTTGCCATATTATAACCTACCCAACTTGGAAAATATTTTTGAAGGGCGGTATACACCTTCAAAATTTCCTTTTCGTCTGCGATATCGGTTACACCTTCCATTAGGTCAAGAGCGCCATTTTCGTTAGCATCCCAAACCTCCTTAGGAACAAATGGATTGTAATAACGACCTGCATGGGTATAAAAGGCATAGCAACGCCACATATCTATATCTCCCCATTCAAGCAGTTTGCCATCAAGGTCTACCGTAACTGTTTTGCCTGAGTTTATAGGCGGAATACAACTGCCGGGGCACTCTCTTACACACGCGCCACATTGACGACAAAGAGGTTCGCCGTTATACATTTCATCATAATCCTCAAACTCGGCATCGGTAAAAATAAACGCCACCCTTTGAAGTGGGCCAAACTCGGGAGTTAAAAGCATTTTACTCCAACCTATTTCACCCAATCCACACGCTACCGCCGCAATTCTGAACTGAAACTGCAAATCAGGAGCTACCGAGCCCTCTCTTGCGGGGCGCGTAAACTGAACACTTCTATGGTGGGTAGTTGCGGTTTTTGCCTGCTCGTTAACCTCTATCTGCTCTTCGGGAGAAAGGGTGTTTCCAGGAGCACCGTCCATATCAGAAACTACTCCTCTTGCACCTGTATTACGATAAACAAACGCTTCGTATCCCGCATCCTCAATAACCTTGCCAACTTGATATAAAACGGCGGGGGCAAAAATCTCGTTGATACCGCCATATGCCATTGAGGGATATTGATAAAACTGTGTGCCCTCCTCAATGCCCCTTTGAACTCCTCGTGGAATTCTAAAAACAAAACCTATACAGCTTTTTGCCTCGGGGAATAAAAACTGCGGGTTCATTTCATCGGGTGCACCATTAAATCTCGACATTGGAGAAATACCGCAAGCATCTGCACCTGCTGCCAAAGCCGCCTGTTTAATCATTTGACTTGTAAGCATTTAAAACACCTCTTTTATTTTTTGCAACCGCCACATTCTTCTGCGCTCTCAAAAATAGCCGAATCGGGTAGTTGTTTTAACACCTTGTTTATAATTTCGCCACAAAAATTACAGTTGTTTTTTAAACAGTTTTGACCGCATTTTGCCACCTGTTTACCATATTCTTTTGGAATCCCTTTATTCTCTATCACAAAGGGATACAAATGCCTTGCATGGTCAGGCTCCAAAAGTTCTAAAAGATTGCCTGAATAGTTTTGTTCAGAGTAAGCTTTGAGCACCTGTGTTGGATTTTTATTAACCCTTGTTGCTAATTTTATTCCATCAGCAAGGTCATCGTAAAGCGGCAAATCCTCAGGCCTTATAAAATTAAGCCTTTTAAAATACACAGATTTATCCTTAGCGTTTTTTAAATACTGAGAGCATATACCATTAAAATTCACTGCATTATCCATAAGAACTATTTGACTCTCGTGAGCAACCAAATTATCGTGAAATTGCCTTGCCGAACAATGACTAAGACAACCGCTGTTTGCTAATATGTATGTTTTTTTGCCGTTGGTTTGGCACCACTGTCTAAGCACTTTAAGTTTTTCTGTATCTCGGTTTAATTCTCTTGCAACATAAAAGCCGTCGAACATATCAGCAAGATATTCCATTCCCTGTATTGTGTCAATCTCCATATTAACCGATGCTCTGACTTCAAGCTCGGGAAAATTGGCTTTGACAATATTTGCTAAAACAGGTGATGTTGTTGTGATTGAGGAAAGTCCAAAGCGTGTGCCGACCTCATCCACCATCTCGCAAACTGAGGTTAAAAATCCTCTAGCCAAACTTTTTTCACCATAACAATTACCGTTTAAAAGCAAATTGAATTTAAAGCCTTCACCGGCAAGGCGGGTTAAATCTTGGTCTGTACGACGCGATGCCTCGTATGACGTTAGCTTTTGATGCGCCAATGCTGTATGACGACCGTTTGGCATATCACCATAAGAAAAATATATCTCTGATATTTTGCTTTTTTGCTTTATGATTTCGTTTACAAATAAATCGCTTTCAATAAGCTGATAACCAACCAATAATTTCATACAACACACCTCCACATTAACAAGTTTATTATATTACTTACCCCTCCTTTTTAAAATCGACTAAACACAGATAAAATATAACAAAACAAAGATTTATCTTGAAGTTAGTATTGCTTCGTGATATGATGAAATTAACAAAAACATGTTTTTCAATATTTCTAAATATAATTTTCTAAAAATAGGTGATGTTTTATGGTAAACCTCTACTGTTCTTTTGAAAGTATATCCCCATATGTTCGATTTGCAGATGTGGTCAGGTATTCGCCCTTTGAAGAAACAACAACCAGAGTTGCTTATGATAGCCGACTTTTTTTAGTTAAAAGCGGCTCGGCAGAGGTTTTTATTAAAGGTCAAAGTTTTCCGTTACGCTCAGGGGATGCGTTGATTATACTTTCAGGTACACCTTACAGGTTCATAATCAAAGATACCGCTTTTTCTTTTTTTGTTGCTAATTTTGATTTTTTCACATCCCAAGAGGATGAAAATAACCCTACTCCATTACCACTTCCTATGTGCGATATAGGGAATTTTGATAAAAACAAAAGAACCGAATTTCTAGATATTAAAAACGGTTTTTTGGAAAACGGTTTTTTTATCGAAAAAAATGCTTTTTATATTCAATGCTATTTTGAGGCGATGGTTAAAGAATATAAAAGAATGGAACTTTTATTTGGGCTTCAGTTAAGTTCTCTTTTGAAATTATGCCTTAATGAAATTTACAGACGAAGCACCTATAACCAAAAAACAAGTCGCCTAAGCGGTCACGAGGATATACTTGCCTATATTTCAGAACACTTTCACCAAGACCTTACAAACCATCTAATTGCCAAACAATTTCATTACCACCCAAACTATATAAGCCAACTTGTTAAGGAACAAACAGGCCTTTCGCTACGCAAATATTTATTACGCCTACGTATGTTAAAGGCGGCAGACCTTTTACTATCCTGCAATTTTTCTGTAAATGAAATATCAGCGCAATGCGGTTTTAACTCGCCTAGTTATTTCACCCAATATTTTAAAAAGTTTTTTGGTTGCACTCCCAAAGCTTTTAGAGGCGAAAAATAAACCTTTTGCCTAAAAGTTATATGCTAATTCCTTTAAAACCTTCATATAATAGTAACAACTATTTGTTGGAGGTTTTTTTATGTGCGGAATTGCGGGAGAAATAAATTTAAAATACGGTGTTGCCTTTAATGATTATCATAATAATATGCTAAAATCCCTTGGTAGACGCGGACCCGATGACCATGGGGTTTATAAAACCGACAATGCGGTATTACTTCATAGCAGACTAGCGGTTATCGACCCCGAAAACGGCAAACAACCAATGACGACAAGGTTTGAAAATAACGAATACGCTATATGCTACAACGGTGAACTTTATAACACAAACGAAATACGACTCGAGCTTATTCGCATAGGTGAACAGTTTGAAACGAATACCGATACCGAGGTTGTTTTAAAAGCCTATATCAGAATGGGTATAGCTGCCATTAAATTTTTTAATGGGATTTTTGCTTTTGCTATTTATGATAAGCGTAACAAAACACTTTTTGCGGCAAGGGATAAGATGGGGGTTAAGCCGTTTTTTTATGCCGAGCGTAACGGTGGATTTGTTTTTGGTAGCGAAATTAAAACAATGCTTTGTCACCCCGAAATAAAGCCCCAAATCGATACAAACGGAATTGGCGAACTTCTTTTTATCGGACCGGGCAGAACTCCCGGTCAGGCGGTTTTTAAAGACCTCTTTGAACTAAAGGCAGGTCAATACGCAATTTTCAACCAAGATGGGCTTAAAATCGAAGACTATTTTACCCTAAAAGATAAAGAGAACTCAGACACTGCCGAAGAAGTAATCCAAAAGGTTCGCTTTTTGGTTACCGATGCGATTGAGCGCCAGCTTGTAAGCGACGTGCCGATAGGCACCTTTTTGTCAGGTGGTTTGGATTCCAGTATTATAAGTGCTGTTGCGGCAGAAAACTTTAAAAAGCAGGGCAAAACTCTGCACACCTTTTCGGTCACCTATAAGGATAACAGCAAGTACTTTAAAAAAAGCAAATTTCAGCCCAACAGCGATGAGGAATTTATAAATATTATGGTGGACTTTTTAGGCAGTGAACACCACAGCGTTGTGGTGGATACCGATGATGTAGTAGATGCTCTTTATAAGGCGGTTGATGCTCGCGACCTACCCGGTATGGCGGATGTTGACTCCTCCCTTCTTCTTTTTTCGGGAGAAATAAAAAAACATGTAACCGTTGCCCTTTCGGGAGAATGCGCTGATGAGATTTTTGGCGGATACCCGTGGTATAGGGATGAGAAAATTCGTTCTCGCTATGGCTTTCCTTGGGCACAGTCCACCGAATACCGCCAAGGCTTTTTAAAAAAAGAGTTTGTCGATAGAATAAACGGTGCCGACTTTGTAAATGCTCGCTATGAGGCAACAATTAAAGCGGCTGATAAACGCGAGGGTATAACTCCATTTGAGGCAAGAATGAGAGAAATGGTTTATCTTAATACCAATTGGTTTATGCAGACTCTTTTAGACCGCAAGGACAGAATGAGTATGTATAACGGGCTTGAGGTTAGAGTTCCTTTTTGCGATTACCGAATTGCAGAATATCTTTATACAGTGCCTTGGGAGATTAAAGACCTAAAGGGCAGAGAAAAGGGACTTCTTAGAACAGCTATGGAGGGCAAACTCCCCGACTCTATTTTATGGCGAAAGAAAAGTCCATACCCCAAAACCCACAACCCTGCATACTTTGAGTCGGTAAAAAATATTTTAAGAGATATTCTATCAAATACAAATGAACCAATCTTTGAACTAATAGATAGAAAAGCATTAGAAGGTCTTTTATCCACCGAACGAAGCGAGCCTTGGTATGGTCAGCTTATGACAACACCGCAAACGGTTGCTTATATGATTATGCTTAACTATTGGATGAAGAAATTTAAGGTAAAAATAGTTTGAAAATAGCTTGTATATAATGTATAATATAAATGATGTATTTGGGAGGTGGGTCGAATGTCATATAAAAAAGTTAAAAAGTCTTTTTCTGTGTTACTTTCGCTTGTTGTTGCTTTAATTGTCGCATGGCACTTTTTGTCCGATAAGCTCCCCACTCAAAATACAAACGACCCTATTTTACCTGCCGAAAGTAACGGGGTTCTAATAGCGAGTTTTTTAGATGTTGACCAGGGCGACTGCGAATTTTTTAAACTCCCCGACGGCAAAACCCTTTTAGTAGACGCGGGTGATATTGGCGATGGAAATAAACTTGTTGCTTTTTTAAAACAGAACAAAATAACTAGGCTAGACTATGTTATTGCAACCCACCCACACGCCGACCATATCGGCGGTATGAGTGATGTTATTGATAGTTTTGAAATTGGTCAAGTTTTCGCACCCAAAATTGCAGACGCAGATGTTCCCACTACCAAAACTTATGAGAACTTTTTGTTATCCGTTCAAAAAAAAGGACTTAAAATAACTGCCGCCAAGCAGGGCACCACACTTTTTTCGGGTGAGGATTATAAAGCAGAATGCTTTGCCCCCTGCTCCCAAAATTATGAAAGTCTTAACGATTATTCAGTAACGGTTAAACTAAGCTACGGAATACACTCATTTTTGCTAACGGGGGATGCCGAAAAGGCAAGCGAAGCCGAAATGCTAAAAAACGGCTACAACCTTAAAAGTAATGTTTTAAAAATCGGCCATCACGGTAGTTCAACCTCTACCTCAAAAGCCTTTTTAAATGCCGTTTCGCCCGACTTTGCGGTTATATCCTGTGGGGAGGGCAATTCCTATGGCCACCCCCACGCAGAAACTCTAAAAACCCTTAAAGATATTACTCTGCTTAGAACCGACCTTGATAAAACCATTGTGTTCTCAGCAGACGGCAAAACAAAAATCGGGCTTACATACACCACCAATAATCCAAGTGTGGTAAAATGAGGTAAAATATGTTAAAAAGCAAATCTTTAAATATAAAAACAGGTAAAAATGATTTAACCTATATTTTATTTCCAAACCTTTGTGATGGAAATTGTGTTGCCGCTTTTACAACCCGAATGGGCGGAAAAAGTGTTGGTAGATACGCCTCAATGAATATGAGTTTTACAAACGGCGATGACCAAAACACCGTTATGCAAAACTATAAAATAATGTTTTATGAACTTGGGCTTGACCCTAAAAAAGCGGTATTAAGCCATCAAACCCACACAAAAAACATAAAAATCGTAACTGAGCAAGATATGGGCAAAGGAATAATAAAAGACCGAGATTATAACGATATCGATGGGCTTATCACCAACCAAAAAGGTTTGGCTCTGGTTACGCAGTTTGCCGATTGTGTGCCGCTGGTTTTTTATGACCCTATCAAAAAGGTTGTTGCGGCATCACACGCAGGTTGGCGCGGAACCGCCCTTGAAATCGGCAAAGAAACGGTTAAAAAAATGGCAGAGTCATTTGGCTGTAACCCCAAAGATATAAAAGTTGCTATCGGCCCATCTATAATGTCTTGTTGCTATGAGGTTGATGAGCCGGTTGTAAACGAACTTAAAAAATTAGAGTATATACCCTTAAACAGCATTTTAACACCCAAAGAAAACGGAAAATATATGCTTGACTTACAAACCACAAATAAATTGATTTTAGAAAATGCGGGTATTCAACCCAAAAATATTTGCATTAGTGATTTATGCACCTGTTGTAACAGTAACTATTTTCACTCGCACCGAGCGACAGCGGGCAATAGAGGTAATTTGGCGGCTATTATCGCCCTAAAATAAAGGAGAAAACAAAATGAAGATTGCAATTGGAAATGACCATGCGGCTGTAGAACTCAAAAAACATATTACAGAGTATGTAGAGAATTTGGGCCACACAGTTGTTAACTTTGGAACCGACACAAACGATTCCTGCGACTATCCCATATATGGTGAAAAAGTAGGCCGTGCGGTAGCAAGTGGCGAGTGTGACAAGGGTATTTTAATCTGCGGAACGGGTGTTGGTATTTCACTTGCTGCTAACAAAGTTAAGGGTGTGCGCTGTGTTGTTTGCACAGATGCTTATAGTGCAAGGCTATCTCGCCAACATAACGATACAAATATTTTGGCTTTTGGTGCCAGAGTTGTTGGCCCCGCTACTGCTGAAATGCTTGTTTACGAGTTTTTAAACACCGAATTTGAGGGTGGCAGGCATCAGCGCCGAGTTGATATGATAATGGAAATAGAAAATAAAGATTAGTATTAACATATAGCAAAACCCGATGAGCCGTTTAAAAAAGCTCATCGGGTTTTGCTATTGATTTATTATGATATTTTTGCAATTTTGTGTTATAACATCTTCTTGTTTGCACTCAACAATTTGATTGTTTTTATAAGTTAAATTTTCAACATTATCTGCCAATAAAGGTCTTGCATTACAGTTTTTAAATGTATTGCCTATAATATTTATATTTTTATGAAAATATCTGTTTTTCTCAACCTTTTCTCGCGGCACAACCTCAATCACTGCACTACACCACTTACCATATTTACAATCATCAAAAATATTATTTTCTATTACAACATCTGTTGTTCCGCCTGATTCAAACCAAAAACTACCGTTACTCTCAAAAAGGATTGCCGCACCGGCTGTATTAAAATAATTATCCCTGATTATTGTCTTTTTTCGTGACGCCAACAATATACCTCTTGCTCGGTTAAATGTTATTTTGTTTTTCTCAAATACAACATCGGGGTACAAACGAATATCCTCAACCATATCCCCAAGCAAAATATTATGGATTTCTTTATCAAGGGTTAACAGAGTGCAATCACTATTTAAAACCTCAGCCTTAATTATTTTGAATTTGTCTTTGGGTAAAAGTGAAAGTGGGTCTACAACTTGAATCTCAGAACCGTCATCATACACATCAATGCCCTTTGCCTGATGGTGCATATATTTAACCAAAATTTGATTTTTTGTTATATCTATTATCTTGGTATAAATGCCATGAACATTAAATGCATCATCTAGTTGACCTGAGAAATCGCTGTTTGTTATTTTTACCTCACCCATACAATGCACAAAATGTGTAGCGTCAGCGTTTAATGATATGTATCTATCTTCCCTGCATTTGGTTTGCATTTTATTGATATATACATTTTCGCATTTTTGAGCTAAAACGCCCATACCGATTCCGCTATAAGCAATATAGTTTTCGATTTTTATATCCTTACTTTTTATAAGTAATATCTGTGCCGCATCCCTCGCCCTGCACATTAAAAGCATTTTATTATGCAAAATTGGATTTTGACGTTTTGTGCAATAAAATCTAACAATATCTTCTGATATTTCTTCCACATTATCTTCATCACGCAAAAAATAATCCGTAAAATCTCTCCTGAGATACTTTTTATTAGGCTCTGCTTCAAGCAAAATTTCAACAGGATAGTTTTTAAATGTTTCACCAAAAAATAATTGCCCACGTCTTACAAAATGCTCTTGATTTGATTGCAGCTTAACATCAAAGTAACCATCGCCTACAGCCACCACCTCGGCCGTATTACTAAAGGCTTTTGGTGTAAAAACACTGAAGTTTTTAAGCTCAATATTTTGGCACTCTTCCACAACAAACGGATTCATTATATCGTGAAAAACAAATTCACTGCTTCCACCATCTATTGTGAAATTTTTCATATCCTTAAGTAAAAAGGCAATTCGTTTAAAGCCATTAACACCATGATTTGAAGTGAAATACGGAGCCTCAGTTGCCATATTCCCAAAAAAATCATATACGCCCTTATCAAACTCCAAGGATTTTATATTGTTATCCTTACAATACTCTAATGCTTTACGAATATTATATGCATGGTCATTTGTTTTTAAAAACTCTGCGTACTTCATTTTACCACCCTTTTTATTGTATTCGAAGTGAAAAAATTGTCAATTAAAATCTAAACTATGCACCCCGAAACAAAACAAAGTTTTAAAACCGCTTTTAAATCTATTTCTTTATGGTAGTATACACCGCAAAACTATATGGCGGCAAAACATCACTAAATTGGGTGTCAACTAAGAATTCTTTATCCGGCTTTAGTCCTACTGCTTGCTCGGTAGGAACAATCTTTTCGGGGTTATATACATAGCGATAAAAAGTTTTGTTAATGCCATTATCAAAATGTATACTAAAGCTATCCTCTTCATATTTACTGTTAACAACCAAAACAGAAACATTTGAATCTT
>JAZNIK010000010.1:0-24235 GCA_045577495.1 Acutalibacteraceae bacterium | reverse complement strand
GAACCAGAAATGGGAGCGAGTTAAAGCGAGCGACAAAGCAAGGCTCCGGGGGAGCGTTGCGCCATTTCTACAAGCGAAGCGCGATACATCCATCCCCGCCCACCAAAAAACGGATATCCTTTTCAAGGATGTCCGTTTTTTTATGTTTATAAGGGTGGATTCGAACCAGAAATGGGAGCGAGTTAAAGCGAGCGACAAAGCAAGGCTCCGGGGGAGCGTTGCGCCATTTCTACAAGCGAAGCGCGATACATCCATCCCCGCCCACCAAAAATCCTCGTTCATAAGTGAACAGAACCAGTAAAAACGGACAATAGAAAAAAAGCACCCCCTATGGTATAATAAAAATATCATAGGGGGAATTTTTATGCCAAGAAGTTATCGTCACATTAAAGATTATGAAAGCGAGATTTTAAAACTCAAAGAAATGGGCTTTACTAAGCAAGAAATCGGGAATAAATTAGGCTTTAGCAAAGATCAAATCCACAATTTTTTCTGTAGGTATAATAGAACTCAACGTAAGCTTGAGGCAGGAATAGCCTTAAAACGCAAAGGTAGACCACCAAAAGACTATGTTGTAAGCGAACAAGATAAAGTTGCAGAACTCAAATATATACTTGCTCGCAAAGATACAAAAATCAAGTCGTTAGAAATGGAAAATGAATTAATGCGGGATTTTCTCTCGCTCACAGAAAGGAAGTGAGAACAAGTATAAAATACATGGTTATATATCGTCATAAGGAAAAGTATTCAATTAGTGAAATGTGCAGATTTTTCGGTGTTTCAAGAAGTGGATATTACGGTTATGTATCTCGGATGGATGTACCTGCAAAAGATTTACCACTGGCAGAAAAGATTAAAGAATGTCAGGAACGGTGTGGGAAAACTTACGGTTATCGCAGAGTGCATATATGGCTCGAAAGACAGGGCATATATCACAATCCTAAGACTATCCTTCGTGTAATGCAGAAATACAACTTGTTATCTGTTGTCAGAAGAAAGAAGTATCGTAATTATGGGGAATATTTGCACCGCTATCCTAATTTGTTAAACAGAGATTTCAAGGCAGAAAGACCGAATCAAAAATGGGTTACAGATATTTCGTATATCAAAACTAATCAAGGAACTTTGTATTTATCTGTGATTAGAGATTTATATGACAACAGTATAGTTGCTTACAAAACCGGAACAGAGCAAAATATTAACCTTGTGCTTTCTACAATCAAAGAGGCTAAAAAAAGAGAAAAGGTCACTGCAGAGCTGCAACTCCACAGTGACCAAGGCTTTCAATATACATCACAAGCATATTATCGCCTGACTAAATCATACAACATAACTCCGTCGAGGTCAAGAAAAGGCAATCCTTATGACAATGCTTTAGCAGAAAATTTCTTTTCTATTCTCAAAACAGAGTGCATTTATCGAACAAAACTGCAAACCTACGAGGATGCTCGCTTTCTCATAGGTGAATACATACATTTCTACAATCATCAACGCATCCAATTAAAAACAAAACTGACACCACTTGAAAAGCGATGTCAGTATGTTGCTTAAAATTTAATATTTGCTACCATAGATGCCTTTTTTGTACTGTCCGCACAAATTGGGGCGGTTCATTTTGTGCAACTACCTTTTAATTTGCTTTTTTATCTGTGTTCGCCTAGGAAGAATAATGCTAAAGTACCAGGACCTGAGTGGCAACCGATAACAGGCTCAATATAATGGATAAGAACCTCTTTAACGCCAAGCTTTGTTTTAACTTCGTTTGCTAAAAACTCTGCATCTTCAATACAATCACCATGTGAGATGTATACTACTTGATTTTGGGGATCGATAGCGGTTTCTGCCATTTTTTCTACCATAGTTTCAATAGCGCGGCGGCGACCTATTGCCTTAGCTTTGGCAACAAGCTTACCTTCATCGCTAACGTGCATAACGGGTTTTATGCTAAGCACTGTGCCAACAACAGCCGTTGCACCCGAAACACGACCACCGCGTTTAAGGTAGAATAGGTCATCAACCGTAAACCAATGGCAAAGGTTCAGTTTGTTTTCCTCTAGCCAAGTGGCAACCTCTTCGATAGTTTTACCCTCATTTTTAAGTTTAACTGCATAATGAACTAATAAACCTTGACCAAGCGATGCGGAGAGGGAATCAACATCATATATTTTGCGCTCGGGATATTTTTCTTTAAAATCCTCTAAAATGTTGTGAGCAACCTGATATGTTCCGCTAAGTCCCGAAGAAAAACCAATATATAAAAGGTCGCTGCCCTCTGATAGTATTTTTTCAAAAACATCCATACAAAGCTCTGGAGAAACCAAAGTTGTGGAGAGCGGCTCTTTTTTTCGTGTCATATCATAAAAGGCTTTAAAATCGGGGTCGGAGCCCTTAATGTATCCCTCATATGCGGTATCACCTGCAAAATATTTAAGTGATAAAACCTCTAAATTATATTCTTCAATCAATCTGTTGGGCAGATTGCAGGATGAATCGGTAACAATAACGAAACTCATCAAGTTATCCTCCTATCTAGTTTTCAAAACTAGTATAATTGTTTTTGGTTATTTTGTCAAGGGTTAAAGGGAAATATAGTCTATAATATTGACATTTTTTTAACCTTTTGATATATTTATTATAACATAGATTGGGGGTAGAATAATGATGTATTTTGACGGTCAAGATATTTTAGAATCACGTTATGCAGAGCTTTGTGAAAAATTAGCCGAGCATAAACTACCTAGATGGGACTCTTTACCCGATATTGAGCTTTATATGGACCAGGTAGTAGCCGTTATGGAAAAGTTACTAGCCCTTTATCAAGAAAATTATGCCGAGGATACAAGGCTTATTACACCCTCAATTATCAATAACTATGTTAAACTCAAAATCATTCCTGCTCCTGTTAAAAAACGTTATTCTCGCGAGCACTTGGCATATTTAATTATTATCTGCATTTTAAAGCAAACCTTGGCAATATCATCTATAACAAAAATTATTGCTACTCAACTTCAAACAAAAAGCATTGATGTCCTTTACAATGAGTTTTGCAATATTTATGAGCAGATTGTACCGTTTGTTGATTTTTCGGAGCATGAGATTGAGGTTGAAAATGAAAGCCTTGAAGCAAAGGAAGATATGAGCACCTTTATTTTAAAATCAGCAATACTTTCCACAACAAGCAAGTTTATTTGCGAGGGTATACTTTCGGTTGTTGGTGATAAAAATATAGAAAATTAAAACAAACCTCTTGACAAGGTCAGGAGGTTATGCTATATTATAACTGTACTAGTTGAACTAATACAGTTAATACAATTTGCTTTGGAGGTGTTAAGGTGATAAAAATCGATTGGCAAAGTGGAGTTCCTGCTTACGACCAAATAGTTCAAGGTATGATAAAAATGCGGAGCATAGGTGCATTCAAAGCGGGGGATAATGCTCCATCGGTGCGTAGCTTAGCTGTAACGCTCGGTGTAAACCCAAATACAGTTCAAAAGGCGTATCAGATATTAGAAAGTAAGGGCGTTTTGTATAGCGTTGCGGGTAAAGGCTCTTTCTTTTCAGATGATGATAAGGCAAACGCAGTAATACATGATGATATTATAAAAAAACTTAACATAATGGCAGATGAGGCCATAAGAATGGGCGTTGATTTAGATACTGTGTTAAATACCATAAAGCAAAGGTATGAGCAAGGAGGTAACAAAAATGATTAAAGCAACCGGTTTGGTTAAAAAATTCGGTGATTTTTCGGCCCTTAAGGGCATAGATTTTGAAATTGCAAGAGGTCAGATTTATGGTCTTGTTGGTTCTAACGGTTCGGGTAAGTCAACACTTCTCCGTCTGCTTTCGGGCGTGTATGAGCAGGATGGCGGAAATCTTGCAATAGAAAATTTTAAGGTTTTTGATAATACCGAAATGAAAAACCGAATTTTCTTTTTGGGGGATACACCCTGCTTTTTTCCAAATTCCACGCTTTTGGATATGGCGGATTTTTATAAAAGAATGTATCCAAACTTTTCATATGAGAGGCTTGAAAAATTAAATAAGATTTTCCCCGTTAATCCCAAGGGCAAAATCAGTAATATGTCTAAGGGAATGCAAAGGCAGGTAGCACTTATTTTGGCTTTTGCATCCTGCCCTGATTATCTCTTTTTAGATGAGGCCTTTGACGGACTTGACCCCGTTATGCGTGGATCGTTAAAACAGCTAATTTCGTCGGATATAGCCGATAGAAATATGACGGTTATAATCGCCTCGCACAATTTAAGAGAGCTTGAGGATTTGTGTGATAGCGTGGGACTTTTGCATTATGGAAGATTGCTTTTTAATCAAAGGTTAATTGACCTTAAAACTTCGGTGCATAAGGTTCAAGCAGCATTTAAAGATGATTTTGATGAAAAGGTATTTGAGGAACTTAATGTTTTAAAAACCGATAAACTTGGCTCACTTTATCAGATGGTTATAAAGGGCGATATAAACGAGATTGAGGCTTTTTTTGAAAAATTAGAACCCAAGTTTTATGAGCAAATGCCATTAACACTTGAGGAAGTATTTATTTATGAGTTGGGAGGTTTGGGTTATGATGTCAACGGTATCCTTGGGTAAAAGAGGCACACCCTTTTGGCGTATGTTTTTGTTTACGCTCAAAACAAATAAGTCAATAATAACAATTGGTAGCATAATAGCCTTACTTGCTATGCCTATATTTACTATTGTTTCGATTTTTAGTTCAAACGGTGAGGTAGGGGCAGCTGTTGTATGTGGTCTTGGTATAGAGGCTGTAATAGCGATTTTAATGGTAGCAATTCTTACTATCACAAACTTTGGCTTTTTACATAATAAAAGTAGTTCGGATATGTATTATTCACTGCCCATAACAAGAAAAGATTTGTATCTTTCAAGGCTGTTTGCAACCATAATCGGCGCATCAATTCCGTCCGTTTTGTCATTACTTGTAAGTATTGCGTTTTTGTCGGGCATAAACGATAATATATCCTTTACTATAACGGTATTTAAACTTTTAGAGTATGTAATATTATGTGTTGTTATGGTTGCGGCAATAAGTATATTTACATCAATGTTTATGCTTTTTACAGGCCAGACCTTCGATGCCTTGGTATCCTTTTTTGGCATAAATATAGGGCTTCCCGTCTTGGCACTTATAATAAGCGGATACCTTTCATCAAAGCTTTATGGCGCTACAAGTGATATTTTTGGACTTGTAGAGGTATTGAATTTCACCCCTCTTGGAAAAGCCGCAGATTTTATGATAAATTATATTTACAAATTAACCGTATATAACTCGTCAGAGAGAGTAGTAGACATAGGCGTTATAGTTTGGCTTATTATAGCTGTTTTAGCCTTGATTTTGTGTATTAGCTTTTCTAAAAAGCGTAGGAGTGAAAAGGCAGGAGAGAGCTACGCCCACCCACTTTTACCCATTATTTTGCAGGTTATAATATCGGCTATTGTAGCGTTTGGAATGGGAGAGCTTTTCTCACTACTTACAAGCTTTTCAATAATCTATTTTATATTTGCAATTATTGGTTCTCTACTTGCATCGGTTGTTTTGGGTGCGGTTATAAATAGAGGATTTAAAAGAATTAAAAAGGATTTGATTATTGGCGGTTGCTCTGCCGTTTTGGTGGTGGCTTTTGGTCTTTCGATATTAGGCGGATTTTTTGGCTTTGAAACCCGAGTGCCCAATTTAAATAGTGTTAAAAAGGTTGTATTCAGGGTTGATGCCGGCTTTGATGAACTTTCGGGTAGCGTATATACCGAGGCAAAGGAAATCGGCGCAGTTATAGATTTTCACTCTGCAATAATTGATAAAACAATGCCAAAGGATACAAACATAATCACAGGAAAACCAAATAATTACCCCTTTGTTGTAGGTTCAACAGTAGGCGATGGTGAGGTAGATTTAGAAAAATACAACCAATACTGTTCGTTCCGCGTTGATTATTATCTAAAAAGCGGTAAGATCGTTTCAAGAAGTTATGGCGGATATTTTGGTTATCACTGCAAAAAAGAACTCCGCGCAATGCTTGATACCGAAAACTATATGAATATGTTTGAAATTGAAAAACATATAGAAGGTTTGCATTCAACAACAATTTATTATTATAATAATGATGCCAGTGGTGATATAGCAGGCCCACAGATATCCTTTGAAAAAGCAATAAAACTTGCAAATTCATATCGAGAAGATATTATTGATGGTGTAGAGGAACGAGGGGTAGACTTTGAACTGAGCGTTTCAGGGATAAACACAATAGATAATACCCCTAATAGTGACGGTAGCCATAGTGTATTTGATGATGAATACGGTAATTTGTACCTGCGTCTTAATCCTTCTTTTGAAAAAACAATCAAATTAATGAAAGAATATGGATTTAAAATAGACTTAAAGTAAAAGAGAAAAACAGCCTCATTATAGTAGAAATGAGGCTGTTTTTTATACCTTTTTATAGAAAAATGTATTGCACTTCTAAAATACAAATGCTATAATTTACCCAGTAAGTTTATGGGGGATTATTATGAAAAAATTGGTTGTAAATAATGCAAAGGTTATCACCGAAAAATTCAGAGGAATAAATGCTATTCATCAGCTTTTTAACTATATGCCTGATGAAGAGGGCAGAATGAACACCCCCGACTTAATCGATTTAGAGCTTGATACCCTTAAAAAAATGGGTATAAAACAGGTTCGTAGTTTTTATGGCAGTTCTCTTTCTTGGGATGCTGAAAAAGGTGTTCATGACTTTGAAAGCGAGTGGATGCAGGCTTTTTATAAAAACTGTAAGGATTTAGAAAAACTTGGTATCGAGATTGGTATAACTCCACAATGGCATATGGAAGGTCTTTGGCGGGATGTTCCCGAATATAGAAAAGTTCAAGGCGTTAATTTGGATTATAATGGTTGTCTTGTTTTAGGCGATATGGAATCTACCGCAAAAAACTTTGAAAAATTCATTGAAGAATCTGTACTTGCTTTTGAGCGACATGGAATTACAAATATTAAATATCTTTATTGTTTTACTGAGTGCAATAATTCTTTAATAAAATGGCAGAATGATGGCAGAACCACCTGTGAAAGACGTAGCTATCAAAGAGTTATACCTTATTATGACCGCTTTATCAGAGCGGTTGATAAGGGCCTTAAAAATGCGGGACTTCGTGATAAATATAAGATTGTTGCGCCTTGTGATAATTGGCGCGCCGATGATGGCAGTGAGCCGTATTCAATTTTAACTAAATATACTGCCGACCATTTATCGAATGAAGTTGATATTATAGGAGCCCATAGCGGATACAATAGAAGCGGCGCATACGAAACCGACGAATTTTATGATTTGCCTTTTCCAAAATGTGAGAATCCTAAAAAAGAAGCTCAAAAAATGGGCAAGGAATATTGGGTAGACGAGTTTAATGTGGAACTTCATAGTGCATATTCAGCTGCGGGTAAAATGGCTTCATATCCTAACCCAATGCGCGGCGTTGCTTTTGGTGCTATGGTAAACAGTCTGCTTAATATGGGCTATGTGCATAATGTTTTAATTTGGGCGCTTTATTCACAACAATGGCCCAATAACCACGCAGGCGGCGAGAATAGCGAGTTTGTTGATGGTACACATACTGTAGGTTATATAGATAATTTAAGAAACTCTACCACACCAACAAAGGCTTGGTATTCATTTGCAATGCTTTCAAGATATATAGGAGAGGGAAGGGTGTATGAGTGCGCGATAGACCGCCCGTTATATGTATCTGCAATAGATAGAACTGATGGCGAATTTACAGTTTTAGTAACAAGCTACGAAAAAGAAAAAACCGATATTGAGGTTGATTTTGCAAAATCGCTTGGTGGTAAAACACTTTATCGCTATTTATATAATCCTGATACTATCGAGGCCACACCGGGCAATGATATGATTAAGAGTGATAAGGTTATTGAGCGTGTTGATAAATCTTTCAAAGATATATTACCCGGTTGCTGTGTAGCTATTTACACTACCGAAAAACCCGAATAAAAATTAAAGGCAGTTCTTATTTTGTAAGAACTGCCTTTGCTTATTATTGGTTTTCTAAAATTGTTTTTGGGTCGATGGGTTTATCATTTTTGTAAAACTCTAAATGCAAATGCGGTGCATCAACACACTCATTATTTACCGTACCAAGAGGGCCTAAATTTGTTCCTGCCTTAACTGTATCACCTTTTTTAACCGTCATTTTTTCATTAAGTCCTGAGTAGATACCAACAATTCCGTTACCATGATTTATTTTAACTGTGTAGCCAAAATCGTTGTCATTTTCGGCCGATAGTACAATGCCATCACCTGCAGATTTTACTGCCGTTCCCTCATCTGCCTTAATATCAATGCCTATATGAAGTCGCATATCGTTGTAGGTTAATGAATATTGAAGCTCTTTATCGTTAAAGCCTTTAATAATTTCTCCATCAATTGGGTACTTAAAATATTTTGCAATGGGTGCGGCGGTAGGCTCAGTAGTGCTTGAAATTTCTTCAGAACTAATGCTTTCCTCACTGCTTTCGCTTTCTGTGTCACTTTCGGCAGGAATGTTATCTTGCTCTGTTTGGGTATCAATTTCGGAAGATACTTCGGTTAAAAAACTTTCGTTATTTGAAGAATTGCCTGCAACCTCGGGTGCACTTTCATTAAATTTCCCAAGTGCTGTCCAGGCGGAAATACCGATTGCTATCATACAAATTCCAAGAGCTATATAAAAACCTTTTCCGTTTAAAAATCTGTTTAATCTGCTTTGACTTTTCATATTATTTTAATTCCTTTCTGATTTGCGTTTTATGTTTATATTTTTATCAAAAGGAATTAACTTTATGCAAAATATCATAATTTGACAAAAAAATTTCGTTATGATATACTGAGTTTGCAAAAAGGAGGAATGCTTTATGCCAAAATCAGTGCTTATTATGGGTGGTTCTCGCGGTATTGGACTTGAAACTGCAATGTTTTTTGCAGAGCAGGGCTATAAGGTTGCAATTACTTATAATAAATCTGAATATTCTGCAAAAGCATTTTTGGAAAATATGAAAGCGAGTGGGCGAGAAGCCTATGCTTTTAAGTGTGACGTATCTAACCCCGTAATGGTTGAGTCGGTAATAAAACAGGCGGTTAACTGTTTTGGCAGATTAGATGTTTTGGTTAACAATGCAGGTATTGCAGAGCAAAAGTTAATAACAGATATATCTAATGATGATTGGCAAAATATGCTTCAAACTAATTTAAGCGGCGTTTTTTATGCTTGTCGTGCCGTAACTCCAATTATGGTTAATCAAAAAAGTGGAAGTATTGTTAATATTTCTTCAATATGGGGAATAACAGGAGCTTCTTGCGAGGTGCATTATTCGGCAACAAAGGCGGGTATTATTGGTCTAACAAAGGCGTTGGCTAAAGAATTGGGACCAAGTAATATAAGGGTTAACTGCGTTGCTCCCGGTGTGATAGATACCGAAATGAACTCAAACCTTGATTTAAGCGTTATGGGTGAACTAGCAGATGAAACTCCTCTGGGTAGAATAGGCACTCCCGAAGAGGTCGCCAAGGCAGTTTTTTATATGGCGGACCTTGCAGATTTTGTTACGGGTCAGGTTTTAAGCCCAAATGGCGGAATCGTTATTTAGATAAAACAAAAAGCAGTCAATGAAAAAAATCATTGACTGCTTAATTTATTGTGTGGGTTTTTAATACCCAAGAAAAAATGATACTTGGTCGGGCATTGGAGCCTCGGCGCATAAATTCAAAATGTCAAGCCTGCTTTTTTGTGCATAGGCGATTGTACGTGCAGTGCCACCCATTTTACCATCAAAATATGTTATAACTCTTGAAGATGCGTTTACCATCTTTTTATTTCGGTCATAATAACAACCGGGGATATATTCTTTAGATATATAATCTATGTGGTCGCACTCCTGTAAAACAGATTGATATTTATCATACCATTTTGGAGGAAAATCGTTAGGCTGACCCTCAAAAGCCAACATACAAACAAGCTTTATATCCTTAAATTGTTTTTTTGCAGAAATAACTATTTGCCCACCAAGTAGGTCAAACCCCATAGCTCCACCGCAAACAAAGGTGCGGTAGCCGTCTTTATAGCTTTTAATTATGGCGTTTAAAAGGTCGTTTTCAAGCTGGTCGTAATCGGGGTCGCCGCTTTTAAATTTAAAATCATATTTATATGGACGATAGCCCGAAAAACAACAGGTGGTTTCGCGGTCTAACTCTAATAAATCCATAGTATCAAACCTCCAAGCAACAATATATACAGTATAAATGATTTTGAATAAAAAATCAACAAATATTTATCTCATTTTTTAAAAAAATATCTTTTTTGTTGTAATTGTAAAATGGACATAAAAGTTCGCTTTAAAATCTTAAGTAAGTTAGGGTTTTAAAGTTGACTTTGGGCAATTTTTGGTTTATAATTTTAACATTAAAGGAGTGTTTGGAATGGATATTATAGATTTAAAACTTATTTCTCTTTTGCAAAAAAATGCAAGGGTACCGCTAAAGCAACTCGCAGAACAGGTTTTTTTATCCTCTCCCGCAACCGCCACAAGAATTGAGCGACTAGAAAAAGAGGGAATTATTAAAAGTTACTCTGCAGTTGTTGACCATAAAAAATTAGGCTTTCCTATAATAGCTTTTATAAATTTAGAGGTTCAACCGATTCAAAAAGCCGAATTTTATCCCTTTATTTCAAAGCACCCCAACGTGTTGGAATGCAACTGTGTTACAGGGCATTATTCAATGCTTATTAAGGTTGCTTTTGAAACAACCGAGGCGCTTGATGGGTTTATAGGCAAACTTCAAACCTATGGTAGCACAGAAACGCAGATTGTATTTTCAACCGCTCTGGAGCATAGAGGGGTTGATGCTCTGGCGTTGTCTGATAAAAATTCTGATACTGATTTTTAATTGTATGATATTTTTAAAGCTTTAAGCATATTTGTTATTGATATGTTTTTTAAAGAGGTGTAGTTTAGTTGCAAAAAAGATGTCCTAATTGTTTCAACGAATTAGGGACAAGAGCAAAAAAATGTCCTAAATGCTCATTGGTTTTGTCTGAAGCAAATAATAATGGTTTTTTGCCTGTTGGAACAATTCTTAACGATAGATATTATATTGGTAAGATTTTTAAAATTGAACCTGTATCTGTAGTTTATTTGGCATACGATGCTAAAAACAATGTAAAGGTTTTAATCCGAGAATTTACGGCAGAATGCTTTTTAAACGGAGAGTTTAAACCAACAATACCACGCGAAAGACTTATTGATAGATTTTTAAGCTATTCTAAAAGCATAGCAACGTTAAATCTTTGTAAGATTTTTCCTCGAACCATAGAACTTTTTGTTTGGCAGAATAATGCATATGCGGTGTATTCTTTTTTTGATGCCGAGTCATTAAAATTCCTTTTAGAAAATGGGACTAAAATTAGTAAGCCCGATATAATAAAAATTGCAAAAAAGCTTTGCGGTGAGCTTGTGATTCTGCATAATTCCCATATGATTTATGGCGCTTTGTCGCCCGATACAATTTATATCACAGATAGCGGTGAGATTTTTGTTTTTGGTGTTGGCAGTCCCTTTTATGAGTTTGTTACAGATATTGATGATAGAGCTAAGGTTTTAAACCCGGAATTTTGTGCTCCCGAGGTGTTTTTAAATAATAAATCGAGGGGAACCTATAGTGACGTTTATTCGTTATCTGCAATAATTTATTATCTGCTTTTGAAAAATCCACTGCCTATATCCTTTTTGCGATGTAAAGGCGAAACTATTGAAGTACCAAATAAGGTTGATAGTTCTATTGAAAAATCCCTTTCAACCGCACTTTTAAACGGACTTAATTGGCAGATTGAGGTAAGAACTAAAACCTTAAACGCATTTTATAGCGAACTTATTAGTGTTAAAAACAACCGCAGATTGTCGCCTATGATTTTACTCGCCGATGCACTTGGCGTATTTTGGTATTGCTATGGCAAGGCAAAGGTTGGCGCCTTAAAAACTTTTGATATAATAAAAAATAAGTTTTTAAAGTTTAAAAATAAAGTAAAGCAACCTAAAAATAAAGCAACTAAAAAGCGTTTGTGGATATGGATAACCGTACTGGCAGTTTTGCTTATTGCTTTACTGGCTTTTATGTTATTTGGCAATAGTGAGCAAAAGGGTGTTTTAAATCCAAATAAAACTAATTCCCACACTGCCGATGAAAGTTGGTTTTACGGTTCGGGGAATTCCAACACCGATAATAGTTCTAAAAAATCATTTTTAGATATTTTTGGGGTTGAATCAAAAACATCCTCAAAGCAAAATTCAAAGGACAATTATACTTCTGTCAATATGTCTTCTGATGCCGAGTCGGTTAGTTCTAATAGTTCAAATCAAAGCTCATCAAAAAATGAAACTTCGAGCACATCGCAAAACACCAAACCTGTTTTTTCGTATAGTTATAATTTAAAAACTATGCCGATAGTAACAGAAATGGATTTTGAGTTTACAGGCAAAGAGCCTTTGGTAATTGAGTATGAGGCTGATAGTAGCGGAACTTATAAAATTTTAGGCTACGATGATAGTAGTGATGGTGCAACCCTTTTAGTGAATATAAGGGAGAAAAACCAAAACGAACTTATCAAAAATGCTGAAATAAGCGGTGAAAACGGTACCGAAATAAACGTTAACGCAGGTGCTTTTTATGTTGAGATATTCACCCAAAAGGCACCTAAGGATATGAAGGAAATTTCGCTTTCCTGGGCTTATGTTGAAAGCGGTGTGTCGGCGTGTAAACTGCTGCCTGATATTCCCTCGGTAACTAATGTTAATAACGGCGAAGCGGTTTTTAATTTTTCTCTATCTAAACCCTCTCTTATAAACGTTACACCTGCCGAGGCTTGTGCTTATGAGACCGATTGCAATTTTTATATTAAAAATTCTTCGGGAGAAAAGGTGACAGATTCAATTATGATACACGGCACCGAATGGATTTCGCGCAAGGTTTTATTGCCCAAGGGCGATTACACGCTAATTGTAACAGAATTGAGAAGTATGGCGGTTTGTAATATCAAAATAGAAAATTATTATGATAACGTGCTATTTTCTAACGAAATAACCTCTGAATTGCCAGTGCTTTTCGGATACACCTCTGTTAATAAGGGGGAACGTAGAATAAAGTTCAATGCCGATGAAATAGATGGACTGGTAATAAAAGCAGACGGAGAGGGCACATACTACGACTCTGAACAAACTGCCGAAATCAAGGTAGTTGACAGTAATGGTAATACCCTTAAAACCAAAATCTGTGAGGGAGAAATCGATTTAGATACATCAGAGCTTATTGGTGAATGCACGCTTATTATTACGGCAGATGGCTCTTGTGTGGTAGAGGTTTTAGAGAATAACTGATTTCGTAAAAGCTTACTTTTTATGCTACTTCAGCATAAGTAGGCTTTTATTTTGCTTAAAGCCGAAAGATTTTGTAATATTTTGTTGCCCTTAGTAAAATTCAGTGATATAATATTTGCGTTGTTTATAATATGGGGGGATGTTATGAAAACCGATAAAGTTAAAAGTCTTATAATTTCATCGCTTTTTTTGGCATTAGGTATTGTTTTACCTCTTTTTACATTCCAAATTAAAGAAATTGGGGACTCTCTTTTACCAATGCATATTCCGGTACTGCTTTGCGGTTTTTTATGCGGTGGAATATATGGTGCTGCTGTAGGGTTTATGTTGCCATTTTTTCGCTCCTTACTTTTTGGTATGCCGCCTATCTATCCCAATGCGGTTTGGATGGCGCTTGAACTTGCTACATATGGCTTGGTTGTAGGTCTTTTGTACTCTAAGGCTAAATCGAAAAATATTACCAGTATTTACCTCTCTTTAATTACTGCAATGCTAAGCGGTAGGGTAGTTTGGGGTGTTGTTAAAACTATTTTGTTGGGACTTAGCGGAAAAGCCTTTACCTTTATAGCTTTTATAACAGGTGGAATTTTAGACGCCCTGCCGGGTATCATATTGCAACTTATACTAATTCCGTTTATTGTATCAATAGTAAATATCAAGGCTAATAAAGAGGGGTTATAATGAAAAAAGTAGTTTTTCCATATGGCAAAGAAAAATTAAGTTATAATTTTAATGATGAAGAGTTGGCAGGTGTTTTAGAGTCTGCCATTGAGGATTATGTCCCTTTGTTAAATGAGGTTGAGTTGGTTGAGCAGGCTATAAAAAATCCTGTTGGAAGTAAACCCTTAAGCGAACTTGCAAGAAACAAGAAAAACATTGTTATAATAGCAAGTGACCATACAAGACCTGTTCCCAGCAAGGTTATAATGCCTATTCTTTTAAACGAAATCCGAAGTGTAAATCCAAATGTAAATATTACAATTTTAATAGCAACGGGTTGCCATAGAGGCACCACAAAAGCAGAACTTGTTTATAAATTTGGGGAAGAAATAGTAAATAATGAAAATATTTATATTCATGATTGCGATGAAAAAGAAAAACTTGTGGATATAGGAACTTTACCCTCAGGTAGTGAGTGCGAGGTTAATTCTATCGCGGTTAATGCAGATTTACTAATTGCCGAAGGCTTTATTGAGCCTCACTTTTTTGCAGGTTTTTCAGGCGGAAGAAAAAGTGTTTTGCCGGGTGTTTCGGGCAGAAGTACAGTGCTCGGCAACCATTGTTCAGAGTTTATAGCAAGCCCTTTTGCAAGAACGGGAATTTTGCAAAACAATCCCATACATACCGATATGCTCTGGGCAGCAAAGAAGGCAAAGTTAGCCTTTATTGTCAATGTTGTGTTAAACTCAGAAAAAAAGGTTATTTTTGCTTCAGCGGGAGATGTAGAAAAAGCGCATAAAGCAGGTACGGATTTTCTTTCAAAATATTGCGGAGTAAATGCTATAGAGGCGGATATAGCAATAACAACAAACGGCGGTTATCCGCTTGACCAAAACGTTTATCAGGCGGTTAAGGGTATGACGGCGGCAGAAGCAACCGTTAAAAAAGATGGCGTTATAATAATGCTTGCAGAGTCAAGTGATGGTGTTGGTGGTGATGATTTATATCACCAACTCGCAGATGAGCAAGATATAAATAAAACAATGCAAATGTTTTTAAGTAGGGGTAAATCTCAAACCGAGCCAGACCAGTGGGAGAGTCAAATCCTGCTTAGAATACTTATGCACGCAAGGGTTATTTATGTCTCCTCAATGCAGGATAAAACTGTCGAAGAAATGCATATGATACCTGCACATTCTATTAAAGAGGCAATCCAAAAAGCAAAACAGATTTTAAATAATCAAACCCCAAAAATTGTGGCAATACCCGATGGTATTTCGGTAATTGTTAAAAAATAAAAGTAGCTTAATTTTTTGCAAAATAATGTCAAAATTTAATGGACTTTTTGAGTAATATGTGGTATCATAAACAAGTTGCGTGTTAAGTTTAGTTATATGCGAGGTATTAAAATGAAGAAGCCTGAGGTAAATTACCGAGAGTTTAGATTTTCAAAACTAAATAGCTCTAGATTTCGCCATTTAAAACTTCTGTATGGTTGGATATTTTATTTTATTTTTTATGCGTTAACGGAACTTTTTGTTCCGGCCGAAAAGTGCAGAGTTATACATAGCGTGTTGGACGATAAAATTCCTTTTTGCGAATATTTTGTCATTCCTTATGTGTTATGGTATTTGATGATTGTAATAACGCTTGTATATTTTGCACTTTATAGTGTTAGAAGTTTTAAAAGGTTTATGACCTTTATAATTGTAACTCAGGTGGTTGCAATGGCGATTTATATTTTATTCCCTAATAGGCAAGACCTTCGCCCCACCGAGTTTGAAAGGGATAATATTTTTACCCAATTGGTTAGTTTGCTTTATACAATAGATACTAATACTAATGTATGTCCCTCACTACACGTTGGCTATTCAATAGGTATAGCATCTGCTTGGATAAAGGATAGAACTGTGGGTGTTGGTGTGAAGGTCGGCGTAACGGTATTTTGCATACTTGTTTGCTTGTCAACGGTATTTATAAAGCAACATTCAGTTGTCGATGCTTTTGTGGCATTACCTATGTGTCTGTTGGCTGAGATTATTGCATTCGGTAAAAAATATTGGTATCCGCATTTTAAAGAAAAGGTAAAAATATTTTAAAATTCAAGGCATCATAATATAAAGCACCTATACCAACTGTGTAGGTGCTTTTAAAATAAAAAAGAGTTTAAGGGTGAAAAGATGAGCGTTTTATCTAAAATAGAGCCAAATAAGGTTTTTATGTTTTTTGAAGACATAAGTGCTATTCCGCATGGCTCGGGGAATATGAAAAAAATATCTCAATATTGTGTTGATTTTGCTAAGAAAAACTCACTTGATTATTATACCGATTCAGCAGGGAATGTTATAATTTATAAACCTGCCTCCAAGGGCTTTGAAAATTCCGAACCTGTTATACTTCAAGGCCATTTGGATATGGTTTGCCAACAGCAAGAAAACCATAAAATTGATTTTTTAAATGATGGATTAGAGCTTTTGTTAGATGGTGATTTTATATCTGCAAAGGGTACAACACTTGGTGCAGATAATGGAATTGCCGTTAGTATGATTTTGGCAATTTTATCAAGTGATAATGTAGGGCATCCACCTATTGAGGCAGTTTTTACAACCGATGAGGAGATAGGGCTTTTAGGAGCGGGAACTCTTGATATGCAAAAACTTTCTGCCAAAAGAATGATAAATCTTGATGCCGAAGAGGATGGAGTTTTAACCGTTTCTTGCGCTGGTGGAAGTGATTTAAAGGCTTTTTTGCCCATTAAAAGAGTGATAGCAAAGGGTGAGGCATTAAAAATCTCGCTCGGCGGTTTAATTGGTGGTCATTCGGGTGTGGAAATTGATAAGGGCAGAGTTAATGCAAATGTTTTGGCAGGTAGATTTTTAAACCATATGAATAACACTACCAATTTTGATATTATAAAAATTGGTGGCGGAGATAAATCTAACGCCATAACAAAAAATTCTGTTATTGAGATTTTGGTAGATTCTGCATACGAATTCATAAATATTGCAACCCAGTATTTGCAAACAGTAAAACAAGAAATATCCGATAGAGAACCCAATTTTTGCTTTAGCTTTATTAAAGATGGCTTTGGCGAATATGAGGTTTTGGAAAATAAAGATAGTTTGATATATTGTTTGCTAATGTCACCCAACGGAATTCAGGAAATGAGCGCACAAATAGAGGGCTTGGTGCAGACTTCGTTAAATCTTGGTGCTCTTGCAACAAACGAAAAAGATATTATGTTTAATTTTGCGATAAGAAGTAATAAAATTACGGCTTTAGAATTCTTAGAGCAAAAGGTTTCTGCCCTTTTTGAAAAAGAGTCTAGTAGGGTAGAGGTAAGCGGTAAATATCCACCATGGGAGTTTAAAGGTGGTTCTAAATTGCAAGAGGTTTTCAAAACCTGTTATATTAAACTTTTCAATAAAGAGCCAAGGGTTGAGGCAATCCACGCAGGGCTTGAATGTGCCATTTTTGCAGATGGAATAAAGGATATTGATTGTATTGCTTTTGGCCCCACAATGTACGATGTGCATACTTTTGATGAGCGGCTTAGCATATCCTCAACTGTGAGAACTTACAAATTATTACTAAAAATTTTGGAAAGTTTAAAATAGCGTAATTTGTTGCAAAAAATCGCAATTTATGATATAATGTTTTGACTACATTGTCTTTTAAAGACGGAACGGAGTAATTATGGAAAATAATAACAAATTTAAGCCATATATTCCGGCAGATAAAGTTACCCCAGAGTTAACCGTAACCTCTATAATTATGGGTATAATTCTTGCCGTTGTATTTGGCGCAGCAAACGCCTATTTAGGCCTTAGAGTAGGTATGACTGTTTCGGCATCTATTCCGGCAGCAGTTATATCAATGGGTGTTATACGTATCATTATGCGTAAAAACTCAATACTGGAAAGTAACGTAGTTCAAACTATTGGCTCGGCTGGTGAATCCTTGGCGGCAGGCGCTATTTTCACCTTGCCTGCCTTGTTCTTGTGGGCGGCAGAGGGCAAGATGGACAAGCCTGATATTATTAGCATTACCCTTATAGCTCTTATCGGTGGTCTTTTGGGTGTATTCTTTATGGTTCCACTTAGAAACGCCCTGATTGTTAAAGAGCATGGCGTTTTGCCATACCCCGAGGGAACTGCCTGCGCAGAGGTTTTACTTGCGGGTGAAAAGGGCGGCGCAAACGCTTCAACTGTTTTTGCGGGTATGGGCTTTGCGGCACTCTTTAAATTCATAATTGATGGCTTAAAGGTTGTTCCGGGCGAGGTTTCGGCAAGAGTTAAAGGCTTTGCCGGTGAAATTGGAACCCAAATTTACCCCGCAGTTATGAGCGTTGGTTACATTTGCGGCCCTAGAATTTCTTCCTATATGTTCTCGGGCGGTGTGTTAAGCTGGCTCGTTATAATTCCTTTGATTGTACTTTTCGGCGGTGAGGCAATTTTATACCCCGGTAGTGATACAATCGGCGCAATGTATGAGGCGGGCGGTGCATCTGCTATTTGGAGCTCCTATATCAGATATATCGGTGCAGGCGCTTTGGCGGCAGGTGGTATTATAAGCCTTGTAAAATCACTTCCACTTATCATCAAAACCTTTAGTGGAGCAATGAAAAGTATCGTTGGCGCAGGCAGTGCAGGTGATGCTCGTACCGAGAAGGATATGAGCCTTAAGGTTGTTATTGGCGCTATTGCTATTTTAACTTTATTGGTTTGGCTTATTCCTGCAATTCCTGTATCCTTAATCGGCGCTATTATTATCGTTGTGTTTGGATTCTTCTTTGCTACTGTATCTTCTCGTATGGTTGGTTTAGTAGGTAGCAGTAATAACCCTGTATCGGGTATGGCTATTGCAACCCTGTTAATCGCAACCGTAATTTTAAAGGTTACAGGTAGTTCGGGTATTGCCGGTATGAGCAGTGCTATTGCAATTGGCTCTATTATTTGTATTGTTTCTGCTATTGCAGGTGATACTTCACAAGACCTTAAAACAGGTTTCCTTTTAGGTGCAACACCTAAAAAACAACAAATTGGTGAGGTTTTGGGTGTTGTTGCTGCAGCACTCGCAATCGGCGGCACACTCTACTTGCTAGATAGCGCTTGGGGATTTGGTTCTGACCAACTTGGTGCACCACAAGCAACCCTTATGAAACTTATTGTTGAGGGTGTTATGGGCGGCAACTTGCCTTGGGGACTTGTTATAATCGGTGTGTTTATCGCCGTTGTTATTGAACTTATTGGCATCCCTGTTTTGCCGTTTGCTATTGGTATTTATTTGCCGGTTCAACTTAATGCTTGTATTATGGTTGGCGGTATTATTCGTCTTGTTATGGATAAACTCAGACGTAACGAGGAGGAGAAAAAAGCAATCGTTAACGATGGTATTTTATTCTGCTCCGGTATGATTGCAGGTGAGGGCTTGGTAGGCATTTTGCTTGCCCTGCTTGCAGTGTTTGGTGTGGATAAGGCCATTGCAGTGTTTGGTGTGGATAAGGCCATTGACCTTTCTGCAAAACTAGGCATCCCTGCTGCAGTATCAAACATTGGTAGCGTTGTTCTTTTTGCAATTATAATCTTTACTGTTTTAAAATTTTCTCTTTGGAAAAAGCGTGATAAAAAGGTATGAAAAAGAAGAATATAATTCCTCAAAACTTTTTAGAGCGTGTTCCAAAAAGGAATGAGCAAATTGCTTGGAACAAAGACGATAAAGGTATTGTTACTCTTGAAATAGAGAATAAGGGTGTATTCAATAAAATTGCTCAAAAGCTGTTTAAAAGGCCAAAAATTAGCTATGTCCATTTGGATGAAAACGGCAGTTTTGTTTGGCCGATTATTGATGGTGAAAAATCACTTATTGATATTGGCAAAGAGGTTGATGAGCAATTTGGCGAAAAAGCGCATCCTCTTTATGAAAGACTAGCAAAATACTTTCAAATTCTTGAAAGCTATGGATTTATAATGTGGATTAAGAAATAAAAATAGCACGGCGGTGATTTGAACTGCCGTGCTTTCGTTATATAATATTTAACTCTCAAAGTATTCGTCAAGGGTGTTAAAAGTATAACCCTCTTTTTTAGCTTTGTCTATAATTTTGCCGAGAGCCTTTGTGTTATCTTTGGATACAGCGTGAAGTAAAATAACAGCACCTGAATGAAAACGCGAGGTTACGGTTGAATAGGCATAATCTGTGCCTTTTTGTTTTGATGTATCCCAATCGGAATAAGCAACCGACCAAAAAACAGATTTATAACCAAGTGAGGTAACAAGTTCTAATGCGTTTTCAGAATATTCTCCCGCCGGGAATCTAAAATAAGGGCTTGTGTATGAAAAGTTTGTTCTTAAATAGTAATCAAGCTCTGCGATTTCTTCCGCCATTTGTTTTCGTGTTAGGGCAGGGAAGGAGGGGTGATTTGCACTGTGATTTCCTACAATGTGACCCTCATCAATCATCCTTTTAACTAGGGCATTGTTGTTTTTTGCATAGCTTAAAGTAATAAAAAATGTGGCTTTAACTTTTTTTAGTTTTAGGGTATCAAGAATATCTGCAGTTAGGTTCTTATATTCATAACCATTATCAAAGGTTAAATACATAACCTTCTCATCAGTTTTTGTATCAAGCGCCAGAGCATCTACGTTTTTAAAACTATCAAATTTCTTTTGATTGGCTATTGATTGAGGATGGGGTTGTCCGTTTTCTGCAACACCAAAAGAAAAACCATATTTTTTATCAGATAGACCTTTTTTGTTTTTGGGGTCGGTTACGGTGTAATTTAATTTATCTATGTAGGTTTTTTTGATCTTTGTTTTTGATTTACTAGAAGTTGAATTGGTTTTGTTAGTATTGCTTGAAGTTGAACTTGTTTTAGTTAGCTTATTTGGTTTGCTTGAGGATGATATTACCTTTTTGCTACTAGAATTTTTTTGTGGTTTAGAACTAGTGATAGTGCTTGTTGTTGCATTTTCGCTAGAACTAGATGCCAATTTGGAACTGGTTGATGTGGGTGTTTGCTCCTTAGACGAACTCTCTAATTTTGTGCTTGATATCTCACTTATAGTATCACTTGAAATTCCAAGACTTGCTTTTTGGTTATCTTCGCATGCCGATAGTGTAATCATAATAGCAAACACACAAAGCACCAATAAAACTTTACGCATTAAACCACCTCCAAGTATATATATTTTATGACATTTTATGACAATTTTCAAGAGCGAAATTTAATAATTTTATTTAGCATTTTTTCATTCAAGCCTACAAACTCGGTATATTATAATTCCTTTAAAATTGTATATCATCACTTTTTAGCGTGGTTCTCTGTTGGCTTGATAATACACAATGGTTATGCCGTTGATTTATGCCTGCTTTTATGTTATACTAGACGCAAGGAGTTGATTTTATGAAATGCCCTTATTGTCAAAAAGAAATGGAACAGGGATACGTACCTTTTAATTCACCTTTAATTTTAAAATGGGTATCATTAGTTGATAAGAAAAAAGTGAGAATTTCGGATAAACTTAAATGGTCTGAGGTGGCAAAAATCAAAAATATACATTACTGCAAGGGCTGTAGTGTGTTTATTAAAAAAATCTAGAATTTTGTCAAGATTCGTTTTATATCAGATAGTAAAAAAACCGTGAATTTCACGGTTTTAATTTTTGTTTTCTGTATTTTTTATATGTTGTTTTAAAACGATGTTAATATATTGCGATAGTGAACGGTCATCATATTCGGCTTTTTCTTTTAATTTTACTAAAATATCATTGTCAATAGTTATACTAATCTTTTCTTTTAAGGGCTTCATAATATCACCTCAAAAGTATTATAAGATAAAATACTAAAAAATATTGACAAGTAGGATAAAGTAGTATAAAATAGGATTGTCGAAAAGACAAATTTGTAGCAGTTTTTTGCTGACTATTGGTGAAAGGAGAACTAAAAATGGAAAATAAAAATCTTGTCCGCTTTTTGCTAACATTTTTCTTGGGATGGATTGGTAGTATCATTATCAACCACACTGAGTTAAAGCCTGTAGGATATACTTGTAGAACAGCGGCATACTTTTTCCTTACGATAGTGACTTTTGGTATTTATGCTTTAGTTGCTTCAATTGCTAATCTTTCTTTTGACCCTTCAAAAGAAAAGAATATTGGTTATTCTAAGGATTAAGGATAAAAAATTCTCGGTTTACGCTTAGTTTTTTCTTACAAGAGAGATAAACTCCCGTTCACATAAAGTGGGCGGGAGTTTACTTATTACTTCTTCGCTCTTATCTCTTACCTCTTACTTTTAAATATACCCCCCTATTGACAAAATACCCCCGTGGGGTATATTATATTTTTGGAGGTTTGATTATGGATAATAATTGTTGCAACAAAAAACTAAAAGAAGCCTTGACGAGAAAAAACTAATTATCAATAGACTGAATAGAATAAGTGGACAAATAAACGGAATAAATAAAATGATTGAAAATGATGCATATTGTAATGATGTTTTAATTCAATTATCTGCTGTTAAAAATTCTATTAAAAGTTTGTCTACTCACATTTTAGAAAATCATTTGTATATGTGTGTAACAAGAGATTTAGAAAATGGCGAGTTAGATACTATTGATGAACTAATTAGTTTGTTTAAAAGATTTAATCAATAAGGGAGGTGAAAATATGGATAAAATCGTAATTTGCGAAAAATGCGGCGCAATGGTTAAGGTGTTAATCGACTGCACTTGTGAAAATTGTGGTATTAAATGCTGTGGCGAAACAATGAAAGAAATATCTGCAGAAGAGGCAAATAAACATTTAGAGAACAAGTAAGTTCACATATAAACACTTTGATTTTGTCGTAAATATAACTGTTATCTGCATAAGCGGATGGCAGTTATATTTTTTATTCCTTGACTAAAATAAAAAATTTTGTTAAAATAATTAGGATATGTGATTTTTTATATAATTAAGGGAGAAAAATTATGGGATTTTTAAAAGGAAAAACTGCTATTATCACAGGAGCAGGATTTGCAACTTTATCTGATGGAAGATGCGGTTCTATTGGTTACGGTATTGCTACCGCATATGCTAAAGAGGGAGCAAATCTAGTAATTACAGGAAGAAATTTTGCTAAGCTTGAAAAAGCAAAGGAAGAACTCGAAAAACTTTATGGAATAAAGGTTTTGATATTTTCTGCAGATATATCTGCTGGGGCGGATAATGATGCTACAGCTAAGGCGGTTGTTGAGGCAACCATGGCCGAATTTGGCAGAATAGATGTGCTTATTAACAATGCTCAGGCATCAGCTTCAGGTGTTACTATTCAGGACCATACTACTGAACAGTTTGATTTAGCTTTATATTCGGGGCTTTATGCTACTTTCCATTATATGAAGGCTTGTTATCCGTATTTAAAAGAAACACAGGGTAGCATAATCAATTTTGCTTCAGGCGCAGGTTTGTTTGGTAATTACGGACAATGCGCTTATGCGGCAGCAAAAGAGGGAATTCGCGGTCTTTCGCGTGTTGCCGCTACCGAGTGGGCAAAGGATGGCATCAACACTAATATAATATGTCCGCTTGCATGGACGGCTCAGTTAGAGAATTTTGAAAAAGCTTATCCCGAAGCGTTTAAAGCAAATGTAAAAACTCCTCCTGTAGGGCATTTTGGCGATTCCGAAACCGAAATTGGTAGAGTTTGCGTTCAAATTGCATCACCCGATTTTAAATATATGAACGGCGAAACCATCACCCTTGAAGGCGGAATGGGACTTCGCCCGTAATTAAAAAAAGCACTTTATTATTATATGCACCCCAAAAGCGTCTAACTTTTGGGGTACATATTATATTAGCGGTGTTTTTGTAGGGCTTTTGTTGTTTGATTTATTTTTATATTTAAATTATTATGGCGGTGTTTTCATGATTTACAAAAATTTTAAAAACAAAAATCTTTCGGCTCTTGGAATGGGATGTATGCGTTTCCCCATTTTAAAGGGTGAGCATTATAGTAAAATAGATGTAGACGCAACTCGCGATATGATTGCTTTTGCTTTTAAAAAAGGCATAAATTATTTTGATACCGCGTGGGGATATCATGACGGCAACTCTCAAACAGCTCTGGGTGAAATATTAAAAGGATATC
>JAZNIK010000009.1:0-11059 GCA_045577495.1 Acutalibacteraceae bacterium | reverse complement strand
CGCAGAATTTTGTAAATAAAGAATTTTTTGATGTGCGAGGCAAAAACGCAGTAAATCCTAACGGATTTACGAGTATTTTAACAATGCCACAGCAGAAAATACTTGTTTCAAAATCTGATTCAAGTTTGAATGCTTTGGCTATATATTTGTGCATTACTATTGTTACCCAAATGCGTATTTTTTAATCAGTTGAGTGTTATTTTTTAAAAATCAGGCATATTTTTTATATGCATCAATATATTTTATGCTAGAGTACAATAAGGTGTCATTTAAAGAGGAGATTAAACGAGGTGATTTTAAAGGCTAGAAAAAATTGCATAAAAGAATATTTTTTTGGAAATACTGCTTTTGTATACCGAAAAATGCCATATTTGAACCAAAAAAGCATAAAAAAACGTCATTTTTTTGATTTTTTCACCACTTTTTAATCAAAAAATCAGAAAACCACATTTTTAAAACGGAAAAACCCAGACCTAAAGTCGATATTATTCACAAATATTGTCAAAATGCACAAACAAACCTATTGAGATAACTCGTAAAAACAAAAATTACAGAAAAGTTACAGCTTTGTAACCTTTGTTTTGTAACCTTTTAGGCTTAAAGTTTGGCAAAATTGCATACTAAAAAGCCGATTTTTTTGCTTGACTGTTACAAAAAATCGCGATATACTTGCAAAGGTCGGTTAAAATCGGCTAATTAAAAGAAACGTATTAAAAACGCTTCCGGTAGATGTAAACGCGTTTTTCCGTGTGTTTACAAGACCTTTTAAGGTCGCTACCGAATATACGGAAAAAGGAGTTTTTGAATGAGTACTGTAAGTACAATAAAGTTAACAGTTGTTAAATGTTTAGCCGCATTGGCTCTTAGCATGGTAATGGTAGCTTCCTTAGTTGCTTTTGCCGCTGCAGAGTCTAAGATGAAGGTAACCATCATCGAGGGTGAAACAAAAACAAAAATGAGCACATATTGCACTACAGCAGAAGAAATAGTTGCAGATGCCGGTATTGTTTTAAATGCAGGCGATAAGGTAAGTTTAAATCAAAAAGCAGGTGCGAATGAGCTTGTTATTGAACGCGCGTTTCCCGTTTATGTTACAGTAGGCGATGAAACCGTTATGCTTAAAATGTGCAAGGGAACCGTTGCGAAGGCTTTAGAGTTGGCAGATATTGAGTTAGGTAAAAATGATATATGCAACCTAAAACAAGATACTGTTTTAACCAAAGAAAGCTATATCGATATAGTTGTTGTTGATTATGTAACAGTTTCATATGAGGAGACTATTCCATACACAACAAAGGTTGTTTATTCTTCGTCACTCGCTAAGGGAGAAGAAAAGGTAATCGATGGCGTTAACGGTGTTAAAAACGTTACGGTTAAACAAAAAATCGAAAACGGTGTTGTTGTTGGTAGTGAGGTTGTTTCCACCAAGGTTACAAAGGAGCCGATTGCAAAGAAAACAATAATCGGAACCAAGAAAAAGGCAGTTGCCGTATCAAAGCCTGTTTCTTCAAATAAGAAAAATAAGGCTAATGTGCTTAAAAACACAATTTCTACACTTTCTGTTCCAACCTCTTTAAAATTAGATTCTAGGGGTATACCAACCTCTTATAAAAAAGTTATGACCTTTGAGGCTACCGCTTATACCGATTCGTCAGGTAATAAATGTTCAACAGGTGTTACACCTCAAACAGGTTATATTGCAGTTAACCCCAACATTATTCCTTATGGCACAAAGATGTATATTGTATCTAAGGACGGAAGATATGTTTACGGTTATGCAATAGCAGCTGATACAGGCGGTTTTGCAAAGAAAAGACCCTACAATGTTGACTTGTTTTTTAACACAAAAAGTGAGTGCCGTAATTTCGGCAGACGAGATGTAACTATATATTTTCTGTAAAAAGATTTTATCCCCACAGTTTTTTAAAACTGTGGGGATATTTTTTTAAAAAAGTTCAAATAAACTATTGAAAGATTTTAGTTTTTATGGGATAATATATTGAATATGTATATACTTTTATAATTTATGAGGAGATAATATGATAACCTTTGAAGATGTTAAGAATAATGAAGATATAAAGGTTTATATTTCTAAGGCTGATGATACCTTAAAGGCATTGGGGTATACAGAGCATAGCTTTGCCCACGTTGCAAAGGTTTCAACCGTAGCCGCTAAAATCTTAAAATCTCTTAATTATAGCGATAGAGATATAGAACTCACTAAAATAGCGGGTTATTTGCATGATATCGGTAACCTTGTTAATCGAGTAGACCATTCCCAAAGCGGCGCAGTAATTGCCTTTAGATTGCTTGATAAAATGAATATGCCACCCGAGGATATAGCTGTTATCGTTTCTGCAATAGGCAATCATGATGAGGGCACAGGTATACCCGTAAATTCGGTTGCGGCGGCACTTATTTTAGCAGATAAGTCTGATGTTAGAAGAAGCAGGGTGCGCAACAACGATGAAACCACCTTTGATATACACGATAGGGTTAATTATTCTGTAATAAATTCTGAACTTTTGATTGAAAAACAAGAAAAAAATATCCGTTTAAAGCTTGTGGTTGATACTAATTATGGCTCGGTTATGGATTATTTTGAAATCTTTTTAAACCGAATGATTCTTTGTCGAAAGGCAGCAGAAAAATTGGGCTATAAATTCAAATTAGAAATTAACAAACAACAACTGATATAAAATTGACTGGAGTAAATAAAATTGAAAAAAATAGCAAGTTTTACGGTTGACCACCGTTTTATTGAACCGGGCATATACGTTTCCCGTATTGATGATGATATAACAACCTATGACCTACGTACCAGAAAGCCAAACGCAGATGATTTTATGGATGATAGCACCATGCATACATTAGAGCATTTGTTTGCTACATATGTGCGAAATAGTGCAATCGGTTCAAAGGTTATCTATTTTGGACCAATGGGTTGCGCAACGGGATTTTATCTGCTTGTGCGTAATGCAGATAATGCTGAAACCTTGCAGGTGGTTAAAGAGGTTTTAAAAAAGGTGATAGAACACAAGGGCGAGGTTTTTGGGAATAGCGAAATCGAGTGCGGCAATTATAAAACCTTAAAGCTCGTCTCGTCAGTATCCGAAGCAAAACGCTTTTTAAACGCGCTTGAGCAAAATCCCAATATAGATTTTTCTTATGCAAACGCGAATAATCCAAAGGAGTAAAAAAATGACTGAATTTTTATCAGAAGTAAAAAAGCAGGTTACGGTAGCTGCTACCGAGCTTGTAACAAAAGGCTATCTAAAATCAGGAGATACTGTTGTAATTGGTTGCTCAACGAGTGAGGTTGTGGGCGGCAGTATCGGAAAAAACGGTAGTATTGAAACGGCAGAAACCATATATTCAGCTTTAAGAGATGTTTTTGGGCCACTTAATATAAATATCGCAGCACAGTGTTGTGAGCATTTGAATCGTGCCCTTGTTATTGAACAGTCGGCAGTTAAGACACAAGAAGTTGTTTGTGCGGTACCGCAAATGCACGCAGGCGGTTCTTTTGCTACGGTTGTGTATAATAATATGAAAAGTCCTGTTTTAGTTGAAGAAATCTCTGCTAATGCGGGTCTTGATATTGGGGGAACCTTAATAGGTATGCATCTAAAAAGGGTTGCGGTTCCTTTAAGGCTTTCGGTAAAAAATATAGGCAAGGCTATTTTACTTGCCGCATATACACGCCCAAAATATATAGGCGGCGAAAGAGCTAAGTATCAATAAGTTATTAGGAGAGAGTTTTAATGGCGGTTAAAAGAGGGGTTACAGGTATAAATGTATCCTTTAAAAAACTTGTTGCACATTGTATTATTCGCACTGTGTTGGCTTCGATTATGGCATTTATCTTATATGCATCATTCAGTAGTATTGCGGTGGGGATGTATACCGAGGAGATAGGTTATACTGTGCTTTATAGTGAGGACGAGCAGTCATATGACACCGTTTATGAGCATTATTATAAAGATGGCGAAGATAAAAACCTTGCAAAATATGAAAAGGATACAAGATATTATAAAACGCCAATTCGCTCATCGCTAGACGATAAAAAAAAGCAAGGTGTTATGTGGATAGCACAGATTGTTTCGGCTTTGGTTTGGTTTGCAACAATTTACAGCATAATGTGGAGTGCGGGTGACTCTGATGCAAACAAGGCAGAGTTTGGCGATTCAAAGCGAGATAGATTAAAAGGAGTTAAGGCGGCACTTTGTGCCGAAAT
Source organism: Acutalibacteraceae bacterium (assembly GCA_045577495.1). Classification (GTDB taxonomy): domain Bacteria; phylum Bacillota; class Clostridia; order Oscillospirales; family Acutalibacteraceae; genus UMGS1279. The sequence goes on along the minus strand of JAZNIK010000009.1, from coordinate 6,822 downwards.
TCCGTTTTTCGTTTTGTTTTTAATGGTTGCTTTATCTGAAGTTATCGGCAAAGGTAAAACGATTGAAACTGTTTATGAAATATTTACTTATTATTCCTTTACCATAAATAACTTGTTTTTACCAATCCAAAACATAACAGATGTTTTTGGGTTGCTGTTAGGCTTTGTGCCGTTGCCTTTATTTGCCGCATTTGGTTATCTAATGGGGGAGAAGCACATAGTTATTCGCGATAAGATACTTTACAAAAAGGAGCAAAATAATGGCTAAACTTTTCAAACTTTATGATTACGATAAACAGGGTCCTGGCGTTGAAAAGAATGAGCGCAAGAAAAAAGGCATATTTGCCTTTTTTGAAATATATTTTAGAAACTTTTGGAACTTTGCAAAAATGGGACCTGTTTATTGGCTTACTTCGGTATTAGTTATTACTAACGGTTTTGCAAAGGTTGGTATGACCCATATCGCACGAAGTGCAGTTCGTGAAAAACACGCCTTTTTACTAAGCGATTATATAGATACAATAAAGAAAAATTGGAAACAAGCATTGGTGCTAGGCAGTTTAAATTTAGTGGCAAGTGCTATAACCGTTATAGACGTTTGGTTTTTTTGGGGTAGCATTATTCAGGGCGAAAGTATGAATCCAATTAGTGTAATTGGACTTGCAGTTGCCTTCTTTTTACTCGTAAGTATAACATATATCAAGTATTATATTTGGACACTTACCATAACCTTTGATTTACCTGTAAAAACCTTGATTAAAAACAGTTTTCATTTTGTCTTTTTAAATATGGTAAGGAATGTTTTTATATCAATCATTCTCGGCGCAATATATGTCGGACTGTATATTCTTGCAATGGTAAATGCATTTTGCTTTATTATTTCTGCGGCATTACTTATTTTTGTTGTTCCCGGCTTTAAGCTTAGCTTAGTTCAGGCAAACACCTTCCCCGCAATTAAAAAATATATGATAGACCCATATTATAAAGAACATAAGGGTGAGGATATAGAAAAACGCAGAGCGCTTGGTTTGGATATTTCAGATGATGAGTTAAAAGCACAAAACGATACACCTGTTTTTACGGATACAATCTCGAAAGGACAGGAAGAATAATAAAAATAATAGTTTTAAGCATTTTTGGAGGAACCAATGGCAATTAAAGAGGAAAGAATAAAAATCAAACAGGTTGATTTAGGGGAGGATAACGCATCGGTTATGCTGCCTTGTATCGCCCTTAGAGGAATAGTTGTTTTTCCGCACGATGTTATACATTTTGATGTTGGCAGAACTATATCTATAAACGCGGTAGAAACCTCAATGCGTAATGATAGAACAATTTTTCTTATAGCGCAAACAGATACCGCAACCGAAAACCCAAAACAAAAAGACCTTTATAAAATAGGTGTTATAGCAAAGGTACGTCAGATTTTAAAGGTGTCTGACGATACTGTTCGCGTTTTGGTAGAGGGTATTTCCAGAGCAAAGTTAGAAAACTTTAGTATATTAAATGAAACATCTTATGCTCAGGTATCTGCTTTAAGCGAGAAAAAATCAAGAGTAAAAAGTATATATAAGCAAGCACTTGTACGCAGAGTGCATGAGGCGTTTTCAAAATTTGCGACTTTTCTGCCCAAAATGCCTCAGGATATAAAAGATACTGTTTTATCAACTAACGAACCAGCGTTTTTGTCCGACTACATAGGCGTTAATATGCCCATTCCTCTTGATGATAAGCAGTATGTGTTAGAGCAACTTAACCCCGTAAAGCGATTAGAGGTTGTTTTGGATATATTGTTGCGTGAGCTTGAAATTTGCGAGATAGATGCAACCATAAATCAAAAAACGCACAAAAATATTGAAGAAAATCAAAAGGAATATTACTTAAGAGAGCAGTTAAGGGTGATTAACGGGGAACTTTATGGTGAAGATGAGCCCGAGCGCGAGTTTGATGGATACTATAAAAAGATAGAAGCCTTAAACGCTGGTGAAAAGGTTAAAGAGATTTTAAAATCAGAGGTAAACAAGCTTTCAAAAATGCCACAGGGTTCGCACGAGGCAACCGTCGTAAGAGTTTATTTAGACACCTGTTTAGCACTTCCGTTTGGTGTAAAAACCAAGTTAAACTTCGATGTTAAAAAGGCTCAAAAAACACTCGATGCCGAGCATTATGGTATGCAAAAGGTTAAGGAGCAAATATTAGAGACCATTTCTGTTTTTGCGCTTAAACCCGATACAAAGGGTCATATTCTATGCCTCGCAGGTCCTCCCGGAGTGGGCAAAACCTCAATCGCAAGGTCACTTGCAAAATGTATGGGCAGAAATTTTGAGCGAATTTCGCTTGGCGGTATTCACGATGAGGCAGAAATCAGAGGTCATAGAAAAACCTATATAGGCTCTATGCCGGGTAAAATTATAAAGGCCTTGATGAGTGCGGGTAGTGAAAATGCCTTAATATTGCTTGATGAGATAGATAAACTCGCCGCCGATTATAAGGGCGACCCTGCATCCGCCTTGTTAGAGGTGCTTGATGCCGAGCAAAACTCAACCTTTGTGGACCATTATATTGATTTCCCGTTTGACCTTAGTAATGTTTTCTTTGTTACTACGGCTAACAATATTGCTAATATCCCCGCACCGCTTATGGATAGAATGGATATTATCGAGCTTCCGGGCTACACAAGGGAAGATAAACTTCAAATAGCCAAAAAGCATCTTGTTTCAAAACAGATAGAAAAGCACGGATTGGATAATACAAAAATCAGAATAGATAATTCTTGTCTGCTATCTCTTATTGATAACTATACAAGAGAGGCAGGGGTTAGAAAACTAGAAAGAGCGATAGCTTCACTTTGCCGTAAAACCGCCCGAAAAATAGCCGAGGGTGAGGATAAAAAAATCACCATAACCGAAAAAAATATATCAAGCTTTTTGGGTAAGCATAAATATCAACCCGAGGCAATTTTGCCCGATAGTGAGGTTGGTATTATCAATGGCTTGGCTTGGACCTCTGTTGGCGGCGAAATAATGCAGATGGAGGTTTTGGCGGTTGATGGAACAGGTAAAATCGAACTTACAGGCTCTCTCGGTGAGGTAATGCGTGAGTCGGCAGTGGCGGCGGTAACCTTTGTTAGAGCAAATGCTACCGAATATGGAATCGACCCCGATTTTTATAAAACAAAGGATATTCATATCCACGCAACCGAGGCGGCAGTTCCAAAAGATGGACCATCGGCAGGTATTACAATGGTAACGGCACTTGTGTCTGCCTTAACGGGCAGAAGGGTTAAAAACACCGTTGCTATGACGGGCGAGGTTACCATAAAGGGTAGAGTATTGGCAATAGGCGGTCTTAATGAAAAAACAATGGCGGCATATCGTGCAGGAGTTAAAACGGTTGTTATTCCTAAAAAGAATCTGCCCGATTTAGAGGAGATTGAGCCAAAGGTTAAAGAGGCATTAGAGTTTATTCCTGTTGATAATGTTTCTCAGGTTTTAAAGGTAGCACTTTTGCCTGAACCCGAAACAAAGAAAGAAAAAGCGGCAACAATGGTGTATAGCAGAGAGTCTGCGGGAACATGTGCCGCACATATTTAGGAGTTTTTTATGAATTATAATGCAGTAAGCTTTGAGGCGGCATTTGGTGACCCAAAACAGTTTTTTGAGTCAGATATACCTGAACTTTGCTTTTCGGGTCGCTCAAATGTAGGTAAATCAAGTCTTATAAATAAAATTTTAGGGCGTAAATCTTTTGCAAGGGTTAGCACAAAACCCGGCAAAACAATTACCATAAATTTTTATAAATTGCCCGGCGTTAGACTGGTTGACCTACCGGGATATGGCTATGCAAAAATTTCGGCAGGTGAAAAGGTTCGCTTTGGCAGACTTATGGAAACCTATTTTGGTAGCAATCGAAATATAAAAAAGGTTTTTTCGCTAGTCGATATGCGCCATAGTCCTACGGCAGATGATATAGATATGTTAGATTTTCTAATTCAAACGGGGCTTGATTTTTCGGTTATACTTACCAAAAGTGATAAGCTGAATAAAACCGAACGAGCAAAAAGGGAGGAAGCCTTAAAAAAGGAACTTGCCTTTTTGCCCGAGAATACTGTGATTATTCCCTTTTCTGCCGTTACAGGCGAGGGAGTAGATAAAATAAGAGCAATTATTGAGGAGACTGTTTAGATAAATGGATAGTATATTAAAAACAAAGGAAGGGCATCTTGTTTGGGGCGGTGTAGATTGCTTGGACCTTGCAAACGAGTATGGCACACCTTTATATGTGTTTGACGAGCAGATGATAAGAGAGGCTTGTCGCGATTATAAAACCTCTATTGAAAGATATTACGACGGCAACGGTATGGTGCTTTATGCTAGTAAGGCGTTTTCTTGTAAAGAAATGTATCGCATAGCAAACGAGGAGGGCATCGGCGTTGATGTTGTGTCGGGCGGAGAAATGTATACCGCTTTGAGCAGTGGCTTTCCGAACGAAAAAATATTTTTTCACGGCAACAATAAAACCACCGCAGAACTGCAGCTTGCTATTAAAAATAATATAGGCAGAATAGTTGTTGATGATTTCGATGAGATTGATAGAATCGAAAGAATTGCAGAAACTTATGATAAAACTGCCTTTATTATGCTTAGAATAAAACCGGGAATAGATGCTCATACCCATGAGTTTATAAAGACAGGTCAAAACGATTCAAAATTTGGTTTCACCTTAGAAAATGGCGAAGCATTTCAGGCAGTAAAAAAAGCAGCATCTAAAAAATATGTTAAACTTGTTGGTTTTCATTGTCATATAGGCTCACAGATTTTTAGCACCGAGCCTTTTTGCCTTGCCGCTAATGTAATGGCTAATTTTATGGCTAAGGTAGAAAAAGAAATCGGTTACTGTGTTAGTGAACTTAATTTGGGCGGCGGTTTTGGTATTAGATATACCGAAAAGGATGACCCGCTTCCCTATAGTGAATATATGCAAAAGGTTTCGGCACAGCTTAAATATTCTTGCAAGGAACTTGGTATACCCGTTCCAAAGGTTTATATTGAGCCAGGTCGTAGTATTGTGGGTCCTGCGGGTATCACACTTTATACCGTTGGTAGCATAAAAACTATACCCGATGTTCGTACATATGTTGCGGTTGATGGCGGTATGAGTGATAATCCAAGATACGCACTCTATGGTGCCGAGTATGAGGCAGTTATTGCAAATAAGGCAGATGAACCCAAGGACTTTAATGCTACTATTGCGGGTAAGTGCTGTGAAAGCGGTGACCTTATAGGCGAGGATATTATGATACAAAAACCCGCCACCAACGATATTTTGGCGGTACTTGCAACGGGTGCTTATAACTACTCAATGGCAAGTAATTATAATAGATTACCACGCCCCGCGGTTGTTATGGTGAAAGACGGAAAATCGCGCGTAGTGGTAAAAAGAGAAACCTTTGAGGATATTATTTCAAAGGATATATAAATATAAAAAAGGTAGTTGCGTTTTTGAACAAGTCCAGTAAAAACGGACAATAGAAAAAAGAGGCCTCCTATGGTAGAATTAAAGAAACTACCATAGGAGGCTTTCGTTATGCCAAGAAGTTATCGACACATAAAAGATTATGAATACGAAATAGAAGAATTACGTAAAGAAGGATACACAAGCCGAGAAATAGGAAACAAATTGGGTTTTAGTTACAAACAAATGCGTAACTACTTCTACCGCAAAAATGTAACAGACAGGAAAATTCAGGCAGGAATCTCTCTCAAACGCAAAGGCAGACCGCCGAAGGAGTATGTGGTTACGGAGCAAGATAAAGTATCCGAACTAAGATATATCCTTGCTCGCAAGGAAGCAAAGATAAAGCGTTTAGAAATGGAAAATGAGTTAATGCGGGATTTTCTCTCGCTCACAGAAAGGAAGTGAGAACAAGTGTAAAGTACAATGTTATCTATCGACACCGCAACAAGTATTCTGTCAGCGAAATGTGCTGTTTTTTTGGAGTATCAAGAAGCGGATATTACGGATATGTATCACGAATGAATATCCCTGCATGGGATCTTGCGTTAGCGGAAAAGATACGAGAATGTCAAGAACAGTGTGGCAGAACCTACGGATATCGCAGAGTGCATATATGGCTTGAAAGAAACGGTATTTATCGCAATCCTAAAACAATACTCCGAGTTATGCAGAAATATGGTTTGTTATCGGTAATTAGAAGAAAGAAATATCGCAATTATGGAGATTATCTACACAAATACCCCAACTTGTTGAACAGAGATTTTTCTGCCGAAAAACCAAATCAAAAATGGGTTACGGATATTTCATACATACACACAAAACAGGGTGTTTTGTATTTGTCAATCATCCGAGATTTATATGACAACAGTATTGTTGCATACAAAACCGGTACGGAACAAAACATAAACCTTGTATTGAGAACTATTAAAGCAGCAAAGAAAAAAGAGAAAGTCACTGCAGAGTTGCAGCTCCACAGTGACCAAGGCTTTCAGTATACCTCACAAGCGTACTTCAAGCTAACACAATCATACGGCATTACACCATCAATGTCAAGACGTGGTAACCCTTACGACAATGCTTTGGCAGAAAATTTCTTTTCAATTCTCAAAACCGAGTGTATTTACCGCGTAAAACTTCAGACCTATGGATACCGCAGAGTGCATGTGTGGCTTGAGAAACATAATATATACCGAAATCCAAAGACGGTACTAAGAGTTATGCAGAAATATGGGTTGTTGTCGGTAATCAGAAGAAAGAAATATCGTAACTACGGAGATTATCTACACAGGTATCCAAATTTGCTTA
>JAZNIK010000008.1:0-19219 GCA_045577495.1 Acutalibacteraceae bacterium | reverse complement strand
GTCTTGAAGTTGACGGTTTAAGCATTAAAATCCCTCTTTTTATGCGGTTTTTCTATGCTTCTATTATACCATATTTACACTGCTTTTTCATCCTGTTTTTGCAAAAAAATGACCGCTGACTTACCTTTGTCAGCGGTCTGGCGGCGGTGAATATTCACCGCCGCATACTTTTTAATTTATTCTGTTCTAAGGGCCACAACCGGGTCTTTTTTAGCTGCACTTCGTGATGGGATAATTCCTGCAACAAGAGTGAGCAACACGCTTATTACAATCAAAGCGGCAGCAACCAAAATTGGTAGACTTGCCTTTAAATTGCCTATACCCGTTAAATGTGCAAGTATAGCATTTATGGGTATGCAAAGCAGATAGGTTATGAGTACACCAAGCGTTCCCGAAGTAAAGCCTATAATCATTGTTTCAGCATTAAACATACTTGAAACATTACGCTTTGATGCACCTATTGAGCGAAGTATGCCAATTTCTTTTGTTCTCTCCTGCACAGAGATAAGCGTAATAACACCTATCATTATAGAGGAAACAATAAGCGAAACAGCAACAAACGCAACCAAAACATAGGTTATTGCGTTGATAATAGTTGTGATTGATGACATCATTATACCCACATAATCGGTATAGGTTATTTGCGAAAGTTCCTCCACATTAGCGTTATATTCAGATATAAAATCCTCGATAATATCCTTATTCTCAAAGGTAGAGGCATATATATTTATACTCGATGGGTCATTTAGATTAACAAAACCCAGTTCCTTCATATTTTTTTCGTAACTGGATTCTGAAAACTCTAAAACTTCATCATGATACAGAGCAAAATCCTCTAAAGAGAATTTTTTTAGTTCCACATCAAAAGCCATTGAAAGCTGTTCGGTAGTCATAGCCGACATTTGTGCTTTAACATTAGCGGCATACTGAGCCTTTATTCTTTCGGTTGCCATCTCGGAGAACATTTTTTTCATATCCTCATCGGTCATAGCCTTGATGTAATCCTCAACCTCTTTTTTATCCATACCCATCTGAGTGGTAAGAGATGCCGAAAGCTGACTTTCCATATCCTCGCGAGATAGAGATTTAACCGAGTCATCAACCATTTTATCAAGCTCTTTTTTATCGGGTATGCTCTTAATTTTTATATAGGTTTCTGCCTTCTCAGAAGCATTTAATTCCTCAGAATAGTTTAAAAACTCTTGTTTCTTTTCTTCATTGGTCATATCCCCTGTGCTCTCACTAAAGGGTAGGCCAGTAAAAATATCGGTTGTTTTATCCTTTTGTTGAGCCTTTATAGCGGCAGAATCTTTGGAATTTTCCACAACATACTCGGTCAACAAATGGGTATAACCAATGCTTCCGCTTAAAATTGTTGAGGTGGCTTCAGCGCTAGGTCTGATAATTCCCGTAACCTTTAAATCCACACCATTATCGTATAGATATTTGAGTCCTGCTTCGGTTTCCCTTAAATCTGTAAAATTGCCCGAATTTTTATCCTTGGTGTAGCAATCTGAATTAAATACCGTTCTAAACTCCATATCACAGATTTCTTTATAACTCCATTTTTCCTGTTTGGGTGTTATATTCTTTTTATTAAAAGCGGCATCTGCCAAGGCATCTATATCCTCTTTTGATTTAAGTCCCAGGGCGTACAAGGTCATATCGTCGATTTCATTTTTTTCATCAACAATCAAAACAATCTCGTTATATTTATTAGGCCAATTTCCATAAACCAAATCATATTGTTTTAAAATCAAATCGTTTACCACGTTACCATTATCGCCCGATAGCATCTCCTGCCACAAAACAGTCTGACTGCCTCCAAACATCATCGAGCTTGAACCGCCCATCATATCCTCGCTAAAGTTAACCATCGAAGATAAATCCATACCGAAATATTCAACCAACAGGTCTTGAAGAAGTTGTCTTGAATCGGAATGAATTATTTTTCCATCAACATTTTCGGTATATACTAAAAGGTCCATATCATATGTGTATTTTACACCATTAACGGCTTGATTTAGCTGATTTTCGCCACTTTTTTTGATTTCTTTTTCCAGATGCTTTTTAAAGGCTTTAAGGTCGTTTTCATTGGTTTCCATATCGTTTAGGGAGTTAACCAAATCGTATATCATTGATTTTTGGTAAACTGCATCGTTAGGATGCTCCTTGCCCGACTGAGCCTTACCCATAAAGGTATTAAGAAGAGAACCCATATCCATATGCTGCGCCTCTAATGTTAAAGGATATGAAGACAAGGTTTCCTCCTGCACTGTATCAATATATGCAGTCATACCGTGCGACACTGCAAAAATAAGTGCGATACCTATAATACCAATACTACCCGCGAAAGAGGTTAAAATTGTTCTGCCCTTTTTGGTAAAAAGGTTTTTAAGTGATAATCCAAACGAGGTAGCAAAAGACATTGATGGAAGTTTTTTTGCCCTTTGTTTTTTATCCTCGCTTGAAATAGGCTCGTTTTCTGATGCCTCAAACGGCTTGGAGTCATCGATTATTTCACCATCAAGCATACGAATTATTCTTGTTGCGTATTTATCCGCCAAATCGGGATTATGAGTAACCATAATTACAAGTCTATCCTTGGCAATTTCCTTTAAAATCTCCATAACCTGCAGACTTGTTTCGGTATCAAGCGCACCTGTTGGCTCATCCGCCAAGATTATATCGGGGTCATTAACAATGGCTCTTGCGATAGCCACTCTTTGCATCTGACCGCCCGACATTTCGGACGGTTTTTTTCTAAGCTGATTGCCAAGGCCTACCTTTTTTAAGGCTTCTATTGCCCTACGTCTTCTCTCTGCCTTTGAAACACCCGAAAGGGTCAAAGCAAGTTCAACATTTTGCAAAACCGACTGATGCGGTATTAAATTATAGCTTTGAAAAACAAATCCAATGGAATGCTTGCGGTAAGCATCCCAATCCCTATCCTTAAAATCCTTAGTGGAACGATTTGATATTATTAAATCACCACTTGTGTATTTATCCAAACCGCCGATTATATTTAGCATTGTTGTTTTTCCGCACCCCGACGGGCCTAAAATTGCAACAAACTCATTATTTCTAAACTGCAAATCAACGCCCTTAAGAGCATGCACTACAGTATCACCTGCGGAATAATCCTTAACTATATTTTTAAGTTCGAGCATAGCTTTCTCCTTACGTTCTTTTAATAAATGTATATTTACATTTTGGGCAACTTATTTCTAGTTTACCCCTACCCTTTGGCACTTTTAAGTACGCCTTACAACTTTTGCATTTATAATACCTGGTGGTTTTACGCTCATTAAACATTCTTTTTCTTAAATTAAACCAACCCTTAATTTTACCCGAAATGTTAAGATAAGTCGTTAATTCTTTTTGCCGAGCCGCAAAATTACGTGACAAACTGCGAAAAACCGACCAAAAAACAAGAACAAAAGCTAAAATATATAAAACAAAAATTCTTGTTACCAAATAAGCAAAAAACAAAACAAGGCAAAAAACCGACAAAAAACGAGTTAATGCATCATTTCCGTAACGGCCATACATAAACTGCGCTAGCCTTTGGCTAAGTGAGTACAAAATATTTCTAAACATAGTTACTCCTTTTAAAAATTGTTATATTCATAATAACACATTATAAGATGATATTATGAATATTTTTTAAACTATAATCAAATTTTTATTAGTAATCATATAAAGAGTTAATGAATATATTGTATAGAGGTGATGACCTTGGCGTTTAGTGACCGAGAACTTTTAGCCCGTTTGGTACAATGCGAGGCGGGTGGCGAGGGCGAAAACGGAATGAAAGCCGTAGCAAACGTTGTTATGAACAGAGTAAATGTTTCTACCGGTGAATACAGTAGATTAGGCGGTAGTCTTCGCAACGTTGTTTATCAGCCCGGCCAGTTTGACTGCGTTAGAGAAACCATTGGCGGAAGGTATAATTCGCAAAACATTTACAATATGAACCCCCAAAATGAACATTATAATATCGCTGATTGGGCTTTGGCGGGTAATAAGCTTTATGGCGTTGGTACGGCTTTATGGTATTTTAATCCCTTTAGCACTACTTGCAGACAAAACTTCCCCTCTCGTGTTGGAGTTTTTGCAGTGCGCATTGGTAATCACTGTTTTTATAATCCAACCGAATATTATGATGAAACTTAAGCAAACTTCAAAGAGGTGTAATTATGAATAATAACAACTATTACAACAATATGCCAAATAGGCAGCAAAGCCAGAGAAACGACAACATAAATCGTACAGGGAGTAACCTAAGACCCGCAGGAAATAGTCCCGCCGAATCAAATGGTTTTACAGTACCATCCGGCATTGGATATGATGCTTATCAAGGCTCGATTCAGCAAATTTTAAGGGATAACATAGGTCAATACGTTGATGTAGAATTTTTAATTGGAACAGGCTCGCTCGTTACAAGAAGCGGTGTTTTAAATAACGTTGGTGTTAGCTATATAGTGCTTTATGAAGCAGCTCAAGATAGATATATGATATGTGATTTATATTCGATTAAGTTTGTTACAATTTATGACCCTGACAGGTAAATTTAATTTAATTTTAAAAACCGTTTGCATATCAAATTATCTGCAAACGGTTTTTTTATAAAGTTAATTATTTTTACTAAGTTCTTCTTGCTTTTTAACAAGGGGTGTATCTTCTCCATTAAGGCTATTCATATACTCTAAAATAAGCATTCGTATAACTGCAAAAACAGGAACGCTTATAAGAATACCGATAACACCAAAAAGTCCGCCACCAACCGTTATTGCAAGTAAAACATATATCGGTCTAAGCCCTACCGAATCGGCAACAATTTTAGGTTGAAGCACATTAGCATCTAACTGTTGAGCACCTAAAACAAGTGCCAATGCAATTAAAGCCTGAACAACATTGCCCGTGGATACTAATGTAACAAAAACCACAATCACTCCGCCGATAAGCGCACCAAAATAGGGTATTAAATTGCTTACTCCCATTAAAAGCGCTAATAACAAAGCGTATGGTAAACGCGCAATAGTAAATACAATCAAACATAAAACGCTAACTATAACAGCATCTATTAGCTGACTGTAAACATAGTTGTAAAACACATTACAGCTTTTACCTAAAAATCTACGAAGCTTTTTAACCTTGTTTGCAGGTAAAACCATTGAAATAAGTTTAGCGCAAACCCTTATAAGATGCTCTCTGATAAGCAAAATATAAACCGAAATTACAACCGCCAAAACAAAATCAACCACTGCACCCGTCGCTTTAAAGACTTCGCCTAAATATTTCGCAACATAACTAAAATCAAAATAAGAAAGTATTTTTGCAATAGAAAATTCTTTAGTAATCACCGATAACTCAAAGCCTAAAATTTTGCCGTCATCACCTGCTAAATTTTTTAAATAATCAGTAGCAGAATTATAATACTCGGGCAAATTATTTACCAAAGATACAACGCTTGTAAAAAGTCTTGGTAAAACAAGATATAAAACAATCCCCAAAATAGCAAGAGCGATTATATAGCAAATTAAAACCGAAAAGCCTCTTGCATGCTTCGACCAAAATTCATTTTTAGTTTTTTTGATAAGCTTTTCAATTGCATTTGCGGGTTTATATAGCAAAAATGCAATTACAATACCAACTATAAAGGGCGACAATACACCAATAAAACTAACTATTGCCGAAAATACAGAGGGCAATCTGTCAACCACCTTATAAAAGCATATCACCACAACAAAAAACAAAAACAAAGGTAACCAAAATTTTTTAAAAGAAAAAATAGAAGTTTTATTATCCATAAAGTAGCCTTACCTTATCTGTCCATTACCACGGACAATATATTTAACAGTTGTTAAGTCTTTTATTCCCATTGGTCCTCTTGCGTGAAGTTTACCTGTAGAAATGCCTATCTCCGCACCCATACCAAACTGACCGCCATCGGTGAACCTTGTTGATGCGTTTATATAAAGTGCCGCCGCATCAAGCTCGTTCACAAAACGCTCGGCATTTTCAAAATTGTTTGTAATAATACACTCGCTATGACCTGTTGAAAACTCTCTGATATGTGATATAGCATCATCTAAATCATCAACAATTTTTACCGCCAAAACATAATCTAAAAACTCTGTTTGATAATCCTCATTTGTTGCCTTCAGAGCCGATTTTAATATTTTACAGGTTTTATCGCAACCTCTTATTTCGGTGTTATGCCGTTTAAGAGCATCATAAATCAACGGCAAAGCCTTATCGGCAATATTTTTATGAACAAGCAAGGTTTCAAGCGCATTACAAACAGACGGTCTTGAACATTTTGCATTTTCAACAATATCCACCGCCATTTTTAAATCTGCGCTTTCATCAACAAAGGTGTGGCAATTACCCACACCCGTTTCAATAACGGGAACGGTAGCATTCTCCACAGTAGCACGAATCAGCGAAGCGCCACCTCTGGGAATTAACAAATCAAGATAAGAAAGGGTCATTAAATCGTTAGCGGAATTACGGCTTGTGTCGGTAACTAAATCTACCGTACCCTCGGGTAGACCAACCTTACTCACAGCACTTTTTAATGCTTTAATAATAGCAAGGTTAGAGCAAATAGCCTCTTTACCGCCACGCAAAATAACCGCATTACCTGCCTTAACGCAAATACCAAAAGCATCTGCCGTTACATTTGGACGCGCCTCATAAATGATGCCTACTACACCAATAGGAACCCTGACCTTTGAGATTTGCATACCGTTGGGTCGCTTTTTACCCGAAATAATTTCGCCAACGGGGTCGCTCTCTGCCGCTATCTCTCTAAGTCCGTTTGCCATATCACAAATTCTTGTGTGATTCAATCTTAATCGGTCAAGCAAAGCATCGCTAAGACCTGCCACTTTACCATTTTGAATATCCTTTTCATTAGCGGCAAGAATTTCTTCTTCCATTACCTGTAATGAATCTGCCGCCATATTAAGAAGCTTGTTCTTTTGGTCGCTTGATGCGGTTGCCAAAACAGATGCCGCCGATTTAGCAGCAACACCCAAACCATTTAAGCTATTCATTATTTTACCTCCGCCGCTTCAAAAACTGTTCCAACAGAGTGACCATCAAAAAGGTCATACAAAAGTGCGGGATTATCGCCCGACATAACAACAACTGATATACCACGCTCGGTAGCAAAACGCGCCGCCTCTAGTTTGGTATGCATTCCGCCTGTACCTCTGTTTGAGCCGCTGCCACCCGCGCCGTTTATCATTTCATCAGTAATTTGCTTCACTCTGCAAATAAGTCTGGCATCCTCATTCTCTTTAGGATTACTATCGTAATAACCGTCAATATCGGTCATAATAATGAGCGAATCAGCGCTCGACAAATCGGCAACAATAGCCGAAAGCTTATCATTATCGCCGAACAAAATTTCCTCGAAAGAAACGCTATCATTCTCGTTTATAACGGGAATTGCATCATACTCTAAAAGCGCCTCAATTGTGTTAATAACATTGTAGCGGCGTTCCTCATTATCTATTACATCGCGGGTAATTAAAATCTGCGCAGGTACATAACCGTATTCAGAAAAGAATCTATCATAAATGCTCATAAGGTCACACTGACCAATAGCCGCGGCGGCCTGCTTACCTCTGGTTGTTGTAGGACGCTCTTTAAGTCCGAGTCGACCAACACCAACCGCAATAGCACCCGAAGACACCAACACAATCTCCTTGCCGCTATTTTTAAGGTCGGATACCACCCTTGCAAGTTTTTCAATTTTTCTTAAATTGGGTTTTCCACTCTCGTGGGTGAGACTGGAGGACCCTATTTTTATAACAACCCTTTTTGCATCCTTAATATGCATTTTAAAACCTTCTTTTAAAGTATACTAGTCAATATCTTTACCGCAACAGCGCTTATATTTTTTACCGCTTCCGCATGGGCAAAGAGAGTTTTTGCTAACAACACCCTTACCTCTTACTGTACGGTCAACTGTACCGTCACCCGATGTTGCGCTTTCCTCGGCTACCTTTTCCCTTTTTACTTCCTGTTCTCTGCGAACACGTGCAGTCAACACGCGTTTTGCGGTTTCTCTACGAACCGAATCAATCATTTCGCTAAACATATCGGCGCCCTCGTTACGATATTCAATAACGGGGTTATGCTGACCGTATGCTCTAAGACCGATACCTTGACGAAGCTCATCCATAGCATCAATATGCTCCATCCAATGCTCATCAACAGTTCTAAGCAACATTACGCGTTCAATCTCACGCATAACCTCCTCGCCATACTCCTCTTCCTTTTTATCAAGCATAGCAAAGGCTCTGTCTGTGATATCACCTATAACCTCATCAACCGAGGTGTTTTCAAGTTGCTCGGTGGTAAAATGCAAATCGGTTTCATCAAGTAACCAGCCCATAAAGGCATTGCGAAGTCCGTCTAAATCCCAATTATCGTGAACAACCTCATCCTCGAGATAAAGCGATGCTGTTTCGTTAATGGTATCGCTAACCATACCGCGAATTTTTTGTTTAAGGTCCTCTCCGTCAAGCACTTGATTACGCTGAGTGTAAATAAGCTCTCTTTGCTTATTCATAACATCATCATACTCTAAAATGCTTTTGCGGATACCAAAGTTACGGGACTCAACCCTACCCTGTGCACCTTCGATAGAAGAAGAAAGAAGTTTTGTTTCAAGCGGAATTGTTTCATCAACATTAAGGGTTTCCATAATTCTGATAACCCTTTCACCGCCGAACAAACGCATTAAATCATCCTCGAGCGAAACATAAAACTTGGTTTCACCTGGGTCACCCTGACGACCTGCACGACCACGAAGCTGATTATCAATTCGGCGCGACTCGTGACGCTCGGTACCAATAATACAAAGTCCACCCGCCTTACGAACCATTTCGGCCTCGGGGGCAATTTGCTCTTTAAAGTTCTTTAAATATGTGGCAAACTTTTCTCTGGCTGTTAAAATATCGGCATCATCAGTATCGGCATAGCCTGTTGCCTCGGCAATAATTTCCTCGCTATAGCCCTCTTTTTTAAGCTCGGTACGAGCCAAAAATTCCGCATTACCGCCAAGCATAATATCGGTACCACGACCTGCCATATTAGTAGCAATAGTAACAGCGCCAAGTTTACCTGCCTGTGCGATAATCTCTGCCTCTTTTTCGTGATGCTTTGCATTTAACACATTATGCTTAATACCCGCCTTTTTAAGCAGACTGCTTAAAATCTCGGATTTTTCGATTGTAACTGTACCAACCAAAACAGGTTGACCTTTTTCATGAGCCTTTTTAATCTGCTCGATAACCGCCAAAAATTTAGCCTTTTCGGATTTATAAATAACATCTGATTTATCATCGCGGATAACTGGCTTATTAGTAGGAATTTCAATAACATCAAGCCTATAAATCTCTTGAAATTCAGGAGCCTCGGTTAAGGCGGTACCCGTCATACCCGAAAGCTTTGAATAAAGTCTAAAGAAGTTTTGGAATGTGATGGTTGCCAGGGTTTTTGATTCGTTTGCAACCTTTACGCCCTCTTTAGCCTCGATTGCTTGATGAAGTCCCTCATTATATCTACGACCAAACATCAAACGGCCTGTAAATTCATCAACGATTATAACCTCGCCATCTTTAACAACATAGTCAACATCGCGTTTCATAATACCATGCGCCTTAATTGCTTGGTTAATGTGATGCGCTATTGTCATATTTTCGGGGTCATTAAGGTTATCAAGTTTAAAGGCTTGTTCTGCCTTTTTTACACCCTCGGGTGTAAGTGTGCAGGTTTTTGCCTTTTCGTCAACAACATAGTCTCCGTTAAAATTCTGCTCTTCGTCGGATATTTTATCATCGGTTTCACGAACCTTAACCATCTTTAAGGATTTTGCAAAGCGATTTGCGGCGGTATAAAGCTCGGTGGATTTATCCCCCTGACCCGAAATGATAAGAGGTGTACGAGCCTCATCAATTAAAATAGAGTCAACCTCATCCACTATGGCAAAATTATGCCCTCTTTGAACCTTACGCTCTTTATAGATAACCATATTATCTCTAAGATAATCAAAGCCAAGTTCGTTATTGGTGCAATAGGTTATATCGGCATTGTATGCCGCTTTTTTCTCCTCGTGGTCCATTCCGTGAATGATAAGGCCAACCTTAAGACCTAAAAATCCATAGAGTTTGCCCATCCACTCCGAGTCACGCTTAGCAAGATAATCGTTAACCGTTACAATATGCACACCCTTGCCCGAAAGCGCATTAAGATATGCAGGTAGGGTTGCAACCAAAGTTTTACCCTCACCTGTTTTCATTTCACTTATTCTGCCTTGATGCAAAATAATACCGCCCAAAATCTGCACAGGGAAATGACGCATACCAAGTACGCGGTCACTCGCCTCACGGCAAACGGCAAAAGCCTCAGGCAAAATATCATCTAAGGTCTCAAGCCCCTCTAAACGCTCTTTAAATTCCACAGTTTTTGCTTTAAGCTCGGCATCGGATAAAGCCTTATACTCCTCCTCCAAGGCTAGAACCCTTTGTTGCAAAGGGATAATTCTTTTAATTTCTTTAGCACTGTAATTGCCAAAAAGTTTAGATATAATGCTCATTTTATTTCCTTTCGGTGAGGGATAATTTTCCTCACAGTTTTATCAAATAGTTATACATTTTACATTATACCAAACCCTTACCAAAAAATAAAGAACAATTTGTTAAGTTTTTTAAAACCCGCCCTTTGCAAAAGCAAAAGACGGGCCTATTTCATTATTTTTTATTTTTATAAATCAAATATGAATAAGTAGTTGGAACTAATAAAGCAATTAACAAAACAGGTATTATAACAAATCCTTGAAGTTTTAAAGGCAAAGGTAACGCTACAATTAAAGCAATACCGCACAGCACCCATACTCTACCGCCAAGGCGGTGAGTCTTGTTCCAATTTTCCTCATCATTTAGAGTCCAAGGTAGTTTAATTCCAATGGTATAATTCTGTTTGCATTTTGGTAGATAGTTGCCAACCGTTATAAACATAGAGCCTAGCACCAAATTTAGTATAAAATTAACATCTAATTCCTTGCCGAGCGCAGTGCAATAAACAAATAAGTTGCAAATAATCGAAATAACCGGGCATATCCACAAAACCATATTTATTATTTTGGGATTGTGATTTTGATGTTTTGGGTCAAACCCTGTTGCAAAACAGCAGATTAAATGCATAGCGGCAATAAACAAAGGCATAAAAAATACCGCAAAAGCCTTGCTGGAAAAGCCATCTGCCTCGCCACTGAAATTCCAATGAGTTGCAATAAAATCGGGTAACTTATTCCACAAAATCAATCCGACAATAATCGGTGATAAGGTCACAAAGGTTGTTAAAATAATTTTTTTAAGATTATTTTTTATCATTTTATATCCTCCCTTAGTTCTGTTATCCAAAGCACAATTTCCTCTAAAACAGAGGTGTTTAAATCATAAAAAATAAATTTACCTTCCCTTGTATCACGAATTAAATCAGCATCCTTTAAAACCGATAAATGCCTAGATATCGCAGCACCCGTAACATCAAATCTATCGGTTATATCCCCCGCCGACATCCTGCCTTTTTTTAAAATATTTAAAATCTCACGCCTTATTGGGTCAGATAATGCTTTAAGTGTATTTTGAATTCCCAACTTCACGCCTCCTTGTTTAACATTTAACTTAATTGTTAAATGTATTATAGCATATGGCAGATATCATGTCAATGCTTTTACAATAAATATTTGACATTTAGGTTTTAAGTTGTATAATTAAAATGTAATTTATTTAAAAGGGGTAAATAATATGCTTTATCATAATATAAAAATTGCGGGGTTAAACCGCAAACTTCCTATCTGTCGCGTAACAGATGACCTTTACATAGGTGGATTTGTTATGTTTGGAGATACCGAAATCACCACCGCCTGCGCCGATGCACTTTTAAAAATTGCACCCGAATACGATTATATAATCACTGCCGAGGCAAAGGGTATTCCCTTAGCGCACGAAATGGCTCGACTTAACGAAGACCCCTATTATTTCCTTGCACGAAAAAAACCAAAGCTTTATATGACTGGCGTTATGGAGGTTAATGTTCGCTCTATTACCACCGATGCCGAGCAAAAATTATACCTTGATACCGCCGATGCCGAGCGTATGAAGGGCAAACGTGTTTTGATTGTTGATGATGTTGTTTCCACAGGCGAATCTTTAAGAGCTATTGAGATTTTGGTTGAAAAAGCGGGTGGAATTATAGTTGGCAAAATGACCGTACTAGCCGAGGGCGATGCGCAAAACCGAGATGATATCACCTACCTTGAAAAGCTTCCGCTTTTTAACGCCGACGGAACTGTAAAAGAATAACTATTATTTAAAACAAAAAGCTCAGTTACACAAATATGTGTAACTGAGCTTTTTTATTACTCTACTTCTGATTCAGTATCAATAGAAATATCGATATCTCCCATATCCTCGGTGCCAATAGGTGTTGATGGCTCATCAACAATAATATTTGTATTATAATACAAAACCACCTTATCATCGGGGGAGATTTTTGCACCAAGCTCGGGCGCTGCCTCAATTATAACCTCTTGCTCGGTAGGTGTGGCATCCATTTTTTCGATAAACTCAATGTTTGCAGGCTCTAAACCAAGCTCTAAAAGTGTTATATATGCCTCTTGCTTAGTCATACCTTTAAGTTTTTTAGGTAAAACTACAGTGCTTGGTCCAAGGCTAACGGTAAGCTCAACCTCTGTTCCCTTTTTGGCTGAGGTGCCAATAGCAACAGATTGTGCACAAACCTTACCTTTTGATACTTTATCGTTATACTCTTTTTTAACAACCTTAAACTGGAACCACTTTTTATATTCCTCGTTGTTTATAAGCTCTGCAACGCTACTACCTGAGAAATCAGGAACAGAGAAAAGTGCTTCGGGTTTAGAGGAATTTCCAATATCGCCAACAGAAACTGTGCTTGGAATATAAACCGAGCTTGAGCTGGAAACTTCCTCACCCGTTTCGCGGAAGAATGCAAAATAAACAATACCTGCCAAAACCGCCAAAATTATTATGGTTGCAAAGGCGGCGAATACTGTGTACTTTTGGCTTGATTTTTTGCTAATTGTTTTTGCTGTACCCTCTGAATTAGTATCTAATACAGGTGATGCAACCTCTGCAGATTGCAAATCCTCGCGCATTTGCTCCATTGTTGCAGTACGCATTGTTGGTTCAATTTGAAGTGCATTTGCCATAGCAACAAGTACACTTCTTGGCACTTGCTCTGCAACCGATTTAGGAAATGTCATATTATCCTGTTGTAGACGTTGCTTTGAATCGGGTGGCGGATTGCCTGTAAGTGTGCGGAACATTGTTGCCGCAAATCCATAAACATCGGTAGCTTCTATAATAACATCACCGCGATATTGCTCAATAGCCGCAAATCCGGGGAAAAGCTGCGCAGTCATCTCACTTTTGGCGTTGCGAACCGCGGGTATACAAAAATCGGTTATACGAACTCTACCATCGCGACCTACAACAAGGGTTTCGGGCGAAATTCCGCCATGAATAATACCATGCTTATGAAGTGTGCGAATTGCGGTTAAAAGAGGTAGAAATAGTGGACGAACCTGCTCCCAAGTTAATACTCCTCCATTACGAATTAAAAACTCTTTAAGTGGAATACCCGGTAAATGTTCACTAATACTGTATGCGGTTTGATTAACCTCAAATATATCAATCACACGATAAAGTGCCGAAACATCTGCCAAGGAGCCAAGTGTTTTATTAAGTTCAATAAAATTGAGTATTCCCTCATTATACACAAAAGAGGCAGAATCCAAAACCTTTACAGTACCATCTGTCTGACGCTCACAAATACCTACAGGAAAATACTCGGTTATTTTTACAACATCCTCAGTAACGGTATCAAAACCCAGATAGGTAAAACCTTCACCGTTTGATGTGATTACCTTACCAACCACATATCTTTCTGCCAAAACTGTTCTGAGCGGTAAAGCATTTGGTTCATTATATGCCGATTGGTCAAAGCCGCATATTGAACATACCTGTTCACCATTATTATCGGTCATACAGCCCATACAAAAGCGTTCAAAATTTTGCATAGAATTCATCCTTTCTATAAATGGCTTTTTAGTTCCATCTCTGCCCTTTTTTTATCGGCAAGGATGGTATTTTTTAACTCCTCTATTCCGCTAAATTTAACCTCATCTCGCAAAAATGATGTTAAATGAACCGTAACTTCTTTTCCATAAATATCTTTATCAAAATCAAATATATATGTTTCGCTAATTATATAATCGGTTTCAAAGGTTGGCCTTTTGCCGATATTTGTTACCGAGTGATAAAGTCTACCATCAATATTGGTATATCCAGCATATACTCCAAAACGCGGAGCAACAAGCAAATTGGGGTATTTTTGATTGATTGTAGGAAAACCTATGGTTCTTCCCCTTTTATCACCATGTATAACGGGAGCAGTAAAGCCAAAATTTCTTCCAAGCATTTTATTTGCAAGGGTAATATCACCTTTACTGATAGCCTCCCTGATTCTTGTGCTTGAAATCGGCTCACCATAGCTCAAAACCGAATCAGAAACAATACACTCTATAGAGTTATCTAGGCAGAATTTTTTAAGAAAATCTGCGTCACCTGATGCGTTTTTTCCAAATCTAAAATTAAATCCGCAGGATATAACTTTAGGACTTAATTTTTTTGTTATATCGGATAAAAATTTATAAGGAGAAAGATTTTTAACCTCTTCAAAATCAAGGGTAACTGTTTTAATACCCTTTTGCAGCAAAAATTCTTTCTTTTGCTCAGGTGTTAAAATTAAGCCTAAATTTTTACCGTCTGACATTTTAGGCGGAGTATCAAATGTTAACGCCAAAGGAGTAAAGTCACTTTTGCAAATACCATTCAATACCTCTAAGTGACCTAAATGCAAACCATCAAAGGTACCCAAAGCTATAGCAGTTTTTGGCATTAAACACTCAAACCTCCCTTATTTTTCATCCGAAGCGTGCCACGTAAGACACTCTATTTTTAAAAGACCTTCTTGGGTTTTACCAAGTCCTAAAAATTTTTCACCGCATTTTACTCTATAAACGGCGTTATCTTTAAACTCAACAACCGAATGTATTCTATCGAGTGATAATTCACCACCATTAGCAAAACGCTCGGCCTGTTTTTGCGAAACCTCGCAAAGCGGATAATTTAAAACGGCACTCTCAGCAGACAAGATATATTCGTTTATATTTTCGGGTGTTAAATTATCTAGCGGAACGCAGTTTTCGATATTAAAACCTGCAGTTTTAGTTCTTCTAAGCTCGGTGAGAACTGCGCCTATACCAAGCTTTTTACCAATATCATCTGCGAGAGTTCTGATATATGTTCCCTTAGAGCACAAAACCCTTATTTTAAAGGTATCGCCCTCAAAACAAAGCAATTCAATTTCATATATTTCTATATCACGCTGTTCGCGCTCAATTTCCTTGCCCTTTCGTGCAAGTTCATAAAGCTTAACGCCATCTTTTTTTATAGCAGAATACATTGGTGGGGTTTGTTTTTGTTTGCCCAAAAATGAATATACCGCTTTTTCTACCTGCTCATATGTTACCGAAGCATCGGTTTTTGAAAGCACTTCGCCCGTTATATCTAATGTATCGGTAGTGATACCGAGTTTTATGGTGGCAATATATTCCTTATCGGCTTCTATAAGGCGGCCGCAAAGAACCGTAGGTCTGCCAACCAAAACAGGCAAAACACCCGTTGCCATTGGGTCAAGGGTGCCGGTATGCCCTACTCTTTTGGTTTTTAAAAGCCATTTGATTTTTGCAACCACCGAAAAAGAGGTTAGTCCCTCAGGTTTATCAATCAGTAATAGTCCCTGCACAGCTTTCCTCCAAAACGGCCTTAACATGCTTTAGGATTTCTTCCCTTGCTTGTTTTGCATCATATTTTGCGGATATTTGGCAACCTGCGGCACGAATATGGCCACCGCCACCTAAACGAGCACAAATTTGTGATGCATCAACAGGAGGATAAGTTCTAACCGAAACCTTAAAGCCACCGTTTTCTCTCTCACGCATGGTTACTCCAACCATAACACCCTCAATACTACGGGATATTGCTGTGATGCCCTCTAAATCATCATCACGACAACCTGTTTTTTCATACATATCGCGCGTAACCGTAATAATTGCACATCTATCATCCAAATGAAACTCCATATCCTTTAAAGCCAT
Organism: Acutalibacteraceae bacterium; assembly: GCA_045577495.1. Classification (GTDB taxonomy): domain Bacteria; phylum Bacillota; class Clostridia; order Oscillospirales; family Acutalibacteraceae; genus UMGS1279. The sequence goes on along the minus strand of JAZNIK010000008.1, from coordinate 2,931 downwards.
ACTTTCAAGCTCAACACGAATACGGCTTTTTGTTTCAAACATAATACGGTTAATTTCTGCAGTATCAATACCACTTTCCATTAGGTTTGCACCAATACGCAAGGTCTTGGCGGTGGTATTTGAAAACCTAAAGCAACCTGTATCGGTTGAAATACCGGTATACAAAGCAAGTGCGATATTTTTATCCACCTCAACCGAAAGTTCTTTTGCTAAATCATAAATTATTTCACAGTTTGCGGCGGCATCGCCATCAAGATAGGTTTTCTCAGCATAACCTGTATTTGAATGATGATGGTCGATACAAAGAGTTATTTTATCGGAATATGTCTTTTCTAATGAACCTAAAAGCTTAGCATCTGCAATATCAACTGCAATTATAGTAGGTTCACAGTTTTTAAAATCGGCTTGATTTGCAAGCGAGGTAAAATAACTGTATTTTTCGGGAATTTTATCCGAGCAAATAACCCTGCTTTTTTTACCTATTTTTTGCAAAATCATAGAAAGACCAAATGCCGAGCCCAAGGTATCACCATCGGGATTTGCGTGGGTCAGAATAAGAAAATTATCATTGCTTTTTAAAAAATCAGCAGTGTTTTTTAGGTCAACAAATACCGATTTACGATTGTTTTCCATCTAATCCTCTCCGTTTTCTTCCCTGTGGTCAAAGGATTCTATGATATTCATAATCTCCGCACTTTTGATTATAGAATCATCCGCAACAAAGCGTAACTCGGGCACCTTTCTAAGCTTTAAACGATTACCAAGTTCACGCCTTAAAAAACCTGCGGCACTTTTAAGTCCCTTAACCGACTCCAAAGTAGCCTCATATCCCTCAATAGCGCTAACATATACGGTAGCATAGGATAAATCGCCCGAAACCGAAACCTTAACCACGCCTATAAGCGAGCTTACTCTAGGGTCTTTAACCTCCCTGAGTAGCTCTGCCAAGGCCATTTGAATATCAGAAGTTATTCTTCCGTGTTTAAATCCAGCCATATAATCTCCTAAATTTAATCTCTATACTCTTCAATAATAAAGGCTTCAAAAACGTCGCCCTCTTTAACATCACCGAATTTTTCAAGACCGATACCGCACTCGTAACCCTGTGCAACCTCTTTAACATCGTCCTTAAATCTACGAAGTGAAGAAATTTTATCCTCTGCAAGAACAATACCATCACGAACAACGCGTATCTGTGCAGAGCGAGTTACCTTGCCATTTGTTACATAACAACCTGCAATAGTACCGATGCTTGAAATTTTATAGGTATTTCGTACCTCAACTTGACCAAGCTGTACCTCACGGAATTTAGGCGCAAGCATACCCTTAAGAGCCGCGCTAATCTCCTCAATACAGTCATAAATTACGCGATACATACGCATATCAATACCATCACGCTCGGCAGAAGCCTTTGCTACTGCATCGGGGCGAACGTTAAAGCCAACTATAATAGCGCCCGAAGTACCTGCTAGCATTACGTCCGACTCATTGATAGCACCTACACCGCCGTGAATAATCTTAACGCGAACCTCTTCGTTGCTAAGTTTTTCCAAACTTTCGCGAACTGCCTCAACAGAGCCTTGAACGTCTGCCTTAACTATAACATTAAGTTCTTTCATATCGCCATCTTCAAGGTGTGAGAAAAGATTATCAAGTGTAACCTTTTGAGCAGCATTAAATTGCTCCTCTTTGGCTTTTTGTTTTCTCTGCTCAACAAGTTGACGAGCCAAACGTTCATCAGAAACGGCATCAAACTGGTCACCCGCAGATGGAACCTCTGCAAGACCTGTGATCTCAACAGGAACAGACGGACCTGCCTCTGTAACATTTTTACCGTTTTCGTTAGTCATACTACGAACACGACCAACCGATGTTCCAGCAACGATAATATCGCCTGATTTTAGTGTACCATTTTGCACCAAAAGGGTTGCAACGGGTCCACGACCTTTATCCAAACGAGCCTCGATAACAATACCTTTACCACGACGCTCGGGGTTTGCTTTGAGTTCAAGCATTTCTGCAACCAGCAAAACATTCTCCAAAAGCTTATCAATACCCTGATGAGTATGAGCAGAAACAGGAACGCAGATTACGTCACCGCCCCACTCCTCAGGTACTAATGAATGTTCGGTAAGCTGTTGCATAACTCTATCAGGATTTGCCTCAGGCTTATCCATTTTATTGATTGCAACAATAACCTGAACATCTGCCGCTTTTGCGTGGTTAATTGCCTCTATTGTCTGTGGCATAATACCATCATCTGCCGCAACAACCAAAATGGCAATATCTGTTGCTTGTGCGCCTCTTTGACGCATTGAAGTAAATGCGGCGTGACCAGGAGTATCAAGGAAGGTAATATCCTGACCTTCGTGATTTACTCTGTACGCACCGATATGCTGAGTAATACCACCTGCTTCAGTATCGGTTACCTTTGCATTACGAATAGCATCCAAAAGTGATGTTTTACCATGGTCAACGTGACCCATAACAACAACAACAGGGCTTCTTGGCTTTAAGCTATCTGCAGTATCCTCGGTATCATCCATAATTCTTTCTTCAATAGTAACAACAACGGCCTTTTTGATTTTGCAACCCAACTCTAAAACAACGATTTCAGCAGTATCGTAATCTATTGTTTGGGTAACTGTTGCCATTACGCCAAGCTTCATTAAAACCTTGATAACCTCTGCCGCAGTCTTTTTAAGGGCTGCTGCAAGCTCGCCAACCGTAATTTCATCACCAACAGTAACGGTGATAGGTGTCTTTTTAATGCGTTCTAACTGCATACGGCGAAGTCTATCTGCCTCGGTCTCACGCTTAACACCCTGTGGGCGACGTCTATCAAGAGATTTTTGCTTGATTTTTTGTTTTCTTTGCATATTGTCCTTCATTGTGTTTGCAGGAGCAATACTTTCATATTTTTCGTTGTAT
>JAZNIK010000007.1:0-43683 GCA_045577495.1 Acutalibacteraceae bacterium | reverse complement strand
CTTTTGCTATGTATAAAAACCGCCCAAAAGTCCGTTTTTGACACCCTTGTGTTCAATAGGGCAAACCAGCGAAAACCCTAGTGTTTATGCGGGGTTGGGGCGGTTTGCCATATTATAACACAAGCCTCTATTCTACGAACTATTCCTGTTGCTTTCATATATAAATCTCCTTGTCTAACAAATTTGTACTGTTAGTATCTGTAATTGGAGGAGATTTATACTGATTGATATTTACTTTTAATATCAAATGTGGTATAATAAATTAAAGGCGGTGAAAATATGAAGTTTATATTCAACGGAACGCTTGACGAACTAAAAGAAACAATACACCTTAAGGCAAAAGAATATAACAAAGATATTGTTGTTTACGATAACGAGCCAAACATTTTAGAAATCGGATTTCAGCGTTTAGGACATAGCGGTGGTAGATTTTTTATTGCTAATATAACAGAAGAACCCACAAAAGTAGTATTAGACGGCGAGATTAAAAATGTATTCCAAAACCAAAAGAAAAGCAAAGTGGGGAGAATTTGGAATGAATCCACAGACTATCTTTTAGCATATATTTTTCTGGAAATTCTTTTGATAATCCCTTGGTTATTTTTAAGAAATGTTATTAGCCTTTGGATACCCCTCATTCTACCTATTATCTACTTAATAATCCGCCACTTTTTGAACAAAAAATATGATGAAAAATTGGACAAAGAATTTGCAGAGTTTATGTCTTTATGCACAGCATACACCACAGACGAACAAAATTGGTATGACGTATATAAAAGATTAGATTTGGCTAACGGAAATCTCCAAATCATCTGTGATGATGACCAAGATATGCTACTTATCACTTATGACGATGGTATGCAGATAGATGTTGGCTATATCAAAGACGAAAACACATACTACATTACAGTTGTGAAAGACGATACTATGGAATCTTGGAATAATCCGCTTGGGCTGTTTTCAACCAACGATAAATCAAAATTGCCAAACGAATTGCAAAAAGCCATTCATAAATTCCGAAACATATAACCACAAAAGCGAGTTGAAATTCACCTCGCTTTTGCTATGTATAAAAACCGCCCAAAAGTCCGTTTTTGACACCCTTGTGTTCAATAGGGCAAACCAGCGAAAACCCTAGTGTTTATGCGGGGTTGGGGCGGTTTGCCATATTATAACACGAGCATCTATTCATCTAACAATACCTGTTGCTTTCATATATGCAAAATTCTCCTCATCACATTTCGTAGGGGTTCGCTCCCGATGTCCCGTTTATGTTTTGCACAAACCCTAACGTGAGGAGGAACGCCTCTCCTACTATTATTTTGAAAGAGATAACAAAAACGCCGCCTTGCATAATCGCAAAGCGGCGTTAATCAGTTAATTTTAGTGGCGATTTTTAAAACCCGGGCGATTGCGACGGGGGCGGTCCTCACTTTGACCATCATCCTCGGGGGTTAATCCCTCAATCTCAATAAGAGCGTCGCGGCGGCTAAGGTTAATTCTGCCTTGGTCGTCAATCTCGGTTACCTTAACAATAACCTCATCGCCAACTGTTACGCAGTCCTCAACCTTTTCAACACGCTTAACATCAAGCTTGCTGATATGAACAAGACCCTCTTTACCGGGTGCAATCTCAACGAATGCACCAAAGTTCATAAGTCTTGTTACCTTGCCCTTATAAACTGCACCAACTTCTGGGTCGAGCGCGATAGTTTCAACAATCATAAGTGCGCGGTTTGCATCCTCGCCATTGATTGCAGAAATGAATACATTACCATCATCATCAATATCGATTTTGCAGTTGCAGTCGGCTTGGATTTTTTGAATAACCTTACCGCCCGAACCGATAACCTCGCGGATTTTATCGGGATGAATCTTGGTAGAAAGCATCTTAGGTGCGTATTTTGAAACCTCTGTTCTTGCTTCGGGGATACATTTAAGCATAACATCATCAAGAATGTGAAGTCTTGCTTTGTAGGTTTTATCCAATGCCTCTTTAATGATTTCGGGTGTAAGACCATGGATTTTAAGGTCCATTTGAATAGCGGTGATACCCTTGTGAGTACCTGCTACCTTAAAGTCCATATCGCCAAAGAAGTCCTCAAGACCTTGAATGTCAACCATTGTCATAAAGCGGTCGCCCTCGGTGATAAGACCGCAAGAAATACCTGCAACAGGAGCCTTAATCGGAACACCGGCATCCATAAGCGCCAAGGTTGAACCACAGATAGAGCCCTGTGAAGTAGAACCGTTAGAAGAAAGAATTTCCGATACCAAACGGATAGAATATGGGAATTCCTCTTCGCTTGGGATTACAGGTAAAAGTGCGCGTTCTGCCAATGCACCATGACCGATTTCGCGGCGGCCGGGACCCCTTGAAGGACGGGTCTCGCCAACCGAGTAGGAAGGCATATTATAATGGTGCATATAACGCTTGGTTTCCTCATCATCGATGCCATCTAAAAGTTGACTATCACGAACAGAGCCTAGTGTTGCAATAGTTAAAACCTGTGTTTGACCTCTTGCAAAAAGACCCGAACCGTGAACTCTTGGAAGCAAACCAACCTCGGAATATAAAGGACGGATTTCGTCAATGCCACGACCGTCAACACGCTTACCATCATCTAAAAGCCAACGGCGTACAACAAACTTTTGAAGTTTATACATACACTCGTCAATCTTCATTTCCATCTCGGGATAAATTTCATCAAACTTTGCGTGAACTGCATCGTAAACGGGAAGTAGACGCTCATCGCGAACGTTTTTATCGTCTGTATCTAAGGCTGCGCGAACATCCTCAATAGCAAACTCTTTAATAGCCTCAAACATCTCGGGATCGGGATCAGAGGTTTCAAAGGTGAATTTTTCTTTACCGATTTCTGCTACGATATCGTTAATAAAGGCAACAACCTTTTGGTTTTCTGCGTGGCCCTTCATAATTCCATCAAACATAACATCGTTAGGAATTTCGTTAGCGCCTGCCTCAATCATAGCAACCAAATCTGCGGTTGATGCAACCGTTACCTGCATATCAGACTTTTTCTGTTGCTCGTAGCCTGGGTTTAATACAATCTCGCCATCAACATAGCCAACAGAAACACCGCTGATTGGACCATCCCAAGGGATATCAGAAATTGAAAGTGCAATAGATGCGCCTATCATACCAACAATTTCGGGTGAGCAATCAGGGTCAACCGACATAACGGTACACACGATAGAAACATCATTACGCATATCCTTAGGGAACAAGGGGCGAACGGGTCTATCAATAACGCGTGATGCCAAAATTGCTTTATCGGTGGGTTTGCCCTCGCGTCTTGTGAAAGAGCCGGGGATTTTACCAACAGAATAAAGCTTTTCCTCAAAGTCTACCGAAAGGGGAAGAAAATCAATACCCTCTCTTGGTTTTGCAGATGCAGTAGCGGCACAGAAAACTGCGGTTTCACCGTAACGAACTAAGCAAGAGCCGTTAGCAAGAAGTGCCATTTTACCGATTTCTACCGACAAGGTACGGCCGGCGAACTCGGTGCTGTAAACTTTAAAATTCTCGTACATTTGTTTTGCCTCCTTAAAGCAAATCTTTAATATTAACAGCATTAAGGTTTAGCAATAAATTCACGGTTTAAAACACATTTAAGCCGTCAATTCACTGCTAATAGCCTTATGCTGAAATTAACCTAATTGTCTTTTTTTAAAGGACAAACGGACAGACCGAATATAAAATCGGTCTGCCCGAAGCTGAACTACTTACGGATGTTCAAACGCTTAATGATGTCACGATATCTTTCGATATCATTCTTCATAAGATAAGCGAGAAGATTGCGGCGATGACCAACCATCTTCAAAAGACCACGACGTGAATGATGGTCCTTCTTGTGAACCTTCAAGTGCTCGGTCAATTCGTTGATGCGAGTTGTGAGTAATGCGATTTGAACCTCAGGAGAACCTGTATCGCCCTCGTGAGTAGCATACTCTGCCATAACCTGTTGCTTTACTTCTTTTGTCATTTTTGTCACCTCATTTAAAATATTTTCCAGAATCCGAGCGTAAGGCTAGGTGACCACCGAAGCGGTAAACCCTTACTCCCAGAAAACGGAACAGAGTTAGTATATCACAAAACATTTAAAATGTAAAGTGTTTTTTTATTTTTATCTAACCAAGCCGATTTTATTCAATCTCCAGCTCGGTTAAATAAAGTCTGAACTGCTCAACCGTTTTATTTTCGTTTATAAACTCATCACGCGCTTTTCTTGCGGCGGCAGACCAATCACGAAACTCCTCATCATAAAGTTTGCCGTTGCGAAGTCTGGAGTGATTACGCTTATATGCGCGATTGTATTCGGCATAGATTGGATTCTCGGCATATTTGCCCTTAAAGGTACGCATAGCGCCGATTTGAGCGCAACGCTTATTCTCGCCAAGGCTTATGCGACTGCAATATTCGCTATCGCTTCTTCCCGAGGGCACAAAATACTCACCGCAACAGCGGCACTTTTTAATCGGCAAATCATCCTTAACGGTATGAAAAAGCTCAAGTGCAATTAAATCGTCGGGGTTATCAATCTGATACTCTGCCAAAACAGTGCTATTGCCCGCCTGCAAGGTTGCCTTAACTGTGCCAAGGTTTGCTGAGCGTTCAAAATCGTGCTCACTTGCAAGCTCCATTTTAAATGTGCGGTTTAAGCCACTGCCACTCTCCATCTTTAAGATATAAAGACGCTGTGCAGGTGTATATTTGGCTAAACTACTATCGGGAGAAACAATATCCTCAATTTGTTGCTTGGTGCGGTTGCGGCGATATTCCATATCCTCTAAAATCACCTTGCCAAGCCAGTCGGCAGTTTGCTCGGCATCGCCTGTAACAAACATATCCTCCAAATGTTCACTTGCAATCTCCTGTGATAGAAAATTCTCCAACTCTTCCTTTATTGCACCGCGATTATTACAACTTAAAATCAAACACTCGGCATAAAACTTAAGATAAATAAAAAGGTACGGGTTTGTTTCTAACGCCTTACGCAAAAACGGAACATATGCACCCATTGTTGGGGTATCAATACGACCCTGAACATCGGTAACAAATTTTTTGCTAAGTATTTGAAAAAGTTTACCGGAAATCTGTGGGCTAACGGCAGTAAAATCGCATAATGCACCACCCGCAGAATAGGGTGCTTTTTCTACAACGCCTGCATTGGTCATAGTAAAGCGAAGCATTAAATCGCGACCTTTAAATAAAACCCAGCCTATCATTATGATTTCCTCCTTTGCTGCGATTTTTAAAAAGTAGATACACTAAACTTATTTTTTGAAAATGACTATTTGTATTATACATTTTTCTATAAAAAAGTCAAGAAAAAAGCGGTTACAAAGCTGTAACTGAAATCGCGAAAAACATAACAAAAAACCGTTATTTTGTGCTTTTTTGTCTTATGCTTTTTAAAAAGCACTTTATATTGTTGAGGAAAATTTTAAAAATATATGGATTTTTTATCTATTTCAACCTTTATTTTACCCAAAACAAAACCGCGCCGAGCATTATCTGCCGACGCGGTGGACTTTACTTGCTTTGAGGATATCTTTTTTTGCAGTCTGTTTGTCCTAATAAATAATCTACACTTGTATCATAAAATTTTGCTAATTTTATCAAAATCGCTGTTGGAATATCATTTTCGCCTGTTTCATATTTTGAATATCCTGTTTGTGACATTCCCAAGATTTGTGCAATTTGGGTTTGATTAAGGTCGCGGTCTTCTCTTAAATCACGAATTCGTTTAAACATTTTCAAACCTCCAGATATCCTAGTAATAATAATTCTAGTTTAATCTGATTAAGGTTATTGTATTTTAACCTGAAATAGATTAAAATATACATATATAGATTCTTGAGGTGATTTTATGATTAAAAGAATTGTTATTGCAGGGTGCAGAGATTATACCGATTACGAAAGCGCAAAAAGTTACATTGATTTTTGCATTAGCAGAATTAAAAATGAGCATACCCTTATTTTTGTTTCTGGCACTTGCAAAGGCGCCGACCAACTAGGCGAAAGATATGCGATTGAAAACGGATATAAAATTGAATATTATCCTGCTGAGTGGCACAAATACGGTAGGTCTGCAGGTCCAAAAAGGAATTTGCAAATGGCACAGATATCCGACTATGTTATATGCTTTTGGGATGGCAAAAGTAAGGGTACAAAATCGATGATAGAATGTGCCAAAAAATTCGAAAAAAACATAAAAATCAAAATGATATTGTAGTATAACATTATCTGTATCAATTTAAAAAGAAAACAGAACTGCGACTACAGTTCTGTTTTATATTACTTATTTTTCAGTTTGCTCTCGCAGTAGACACAGCGATAAACCTTATTTTCTTTATCAGTTAGTGTGAAAATGTGTGGTAGTTCTTGCTCGGTTGATGTTATGCAACGAGGGTTTTTGCATTTGCAAACATTTTCTATCCTTTCGGGCAGAGCCAAGTGGCGTTTGTCCACAAGTTTTTCGTCCTTTATTATATTAACCGTGATACCAGGGTCAATAAAGCCCAAAACATCTAAAGATATATCCAAATCGGCATCAATTTTAATTATATCCTTTTTGCCCATAAGCTTGCTTGGAACATTTTTTATAATGGCAACAGAGCAAGAAAGCTCACCTAAATTTAAAAGTGAATAAATCTCCATACTTTTGCCGGCTTCAATATGGTCGATAACAATACCGTTTTTAATAGAATCTATATTCATTAAACCTCAACCTCCAGCAATTTAAGTATTAGTGCCATTCGCATAAATTTTCCGTTAAGTACCTGCTTGAAATAACAAGCTCGTTTATCATTATCGATAGCAACCGAAATTTCATTAACTCTTGGCAGTGGATGCATTATGCATAAATCCTCTTTTGCGTTTTCGAGCTTTTTGGGGGTTAAAATATAGCTATCCTTAAGGCGTATATAATCTGCCTCGTTGAAAAAGCGCTCTCTTTGAACTCGTGTCATATAAAGAATATCCAAATCTGGCATAATATCCTCTAGGCTATTTGTTTGAACATAGGGGATATTGTTTTTCTTTAAAATATCCTTTTTGATATAGCTTGGTAGTTTAAGTTCATCAGGTGAAATTAAAACCACCTTAATGCCAGTATATCTTGAAAGTGCGGCAATAAGTGAGTGCACAGTTCTGCCAAACTTTAAGTCGCCGCAAAAACCGATGGTGAAATCACCTAGTTTGCCCTTTTCGCGCTTTATGGTGAGCAAATCTGCCAAGGTTTGAGTTGGGTGGTTATGACCGCCGTCACCCGCATTGATAACGGGGATAGATGCGTTCATAGCGGCTACCATTGGTGCACCCTCTTTTGGGTGACGCATTGCAATAATATCGGCATAACAGCTAACTGTTTTTGCGGTATCTGCAACACTTTCGCCCTTTGCGGTAGATGAACTTGCCGCCTCAGAAAAGCCTAAAACATTACCGCCAAGCTCATACATAGCCGCCTCAAAGCTAAGCCTTGTTCTTGTAGATGGCTCGAAAAAGAGTGATGCGAGTTTTTTGCCCTTACAAACCTCACTATACTTTTTAGGGTTTGCAATAATATCCTCTGCAACTGCAATAAGCTGGTCTAATTCACTTGTTGAAAGCTCTAAAATATCAATAAGACTTCTCATTTTTATCCCCTTAATATGTTTTTATGCTTTTGCGCCGTTAACCTCTAAATATTTCTTAATGCGGTCAACATTTTCTTTGTTTTTGGGGTCTTCCTCAAGATACTCGATAATATCGTATACATCAACAACCGAATATACAGGGAAGCCATATTCTTCGCCAACCTCTGCCATTGCAGACTTTTCGGTTTGACCCTTTTCTTTGCGGTCTACCATAACAAAAACTGCCGCAACCTTAGACTCTTTAAGCGAACTTAAAATCGCCATACTCTCGCGGATAGCGGTGCCTGCGGTGATAACGTCCTCAACGATTACGATATCCTCGCCCTGTGGCTTATAGCCCACAAACACTCCGCCTTCGCCGTGGTCTTTTTCCTCTTTTCTATTAAAGAAGAAAGGAACATCAAGCCCCTCTTTTGAAAGAGCGCAAGCAACCGAAACTGCAATCGGAATACCCTTATAAGCAGGACCGTAAAGAACTGTTTTTTTGTTGCCAACCTTTTCAAAATATGCCTTAGCATAAAACTCGCCAAGCTTTGAAATTTGGTCGCCTGTTTTTATATCGCCTGCATTTATAAAATAGGGGATTTTTCTACCCGATTTAGCGGTGAAGTCACCAAACTTTAAAACGCCTGCACCCTCTAAAAACTGAATAAACTCTCTTTTATAGTTTTCCATATTCTTTTCTCCTTTTTGCTCCTTTGTAGGTTGGGTTATCCCACAAACTCTGCAACGCAACGCTCGTATGCGGCTACGGGGTCTGCTGCGGCAGTAATGGGTCTGCCAACCACGATATAATCAGAGCCGATTTTGTTTGCCTCGGCGGGAGTCATAACACGTTTTTGGTCGCCGATATCACCATCTGCAAAACGCACACCCGGAGTAACTGTTAAAAACTCATTTCCGCAAACCTCGTGCACCTTGCCTGCCTCAAGGGGTGAGCAAACAACACCATCAAGACCTGCTACCTTTGCATTATGAGCATAATGCATAACAACCTCATCAATAGGTTTATTTATAAGCAAATCTTTTTCCATTGTTTCTTGGTCGGTAGAGGTAAGCTGAGTAACCGCAATCAAAAGGGGGCGAGTGCCATCTGCACGGGTAAGACCCTCCAAAGCCGCCTCCATCATTCTTCCTGTGCCTGCGGCGTGAAGATTGCAGATATCAACATCCAAATTTGAAAGCACCGACATAGCTTTTTTAACGGTATTGGGAATATCGTGAAGTTTTAAATCTAAAAAGATTTTATGACCGCGTTTTTTAATCTCTTTAACTATTTGCGGTCCCTCCGCATAAAAAAGCTCCATGCCGATTTTAACAAAAGGCTTTCTGCCTGTAAATTTATCTAAAAACTCATAAACCTTTTCCGCACTTGAAAAATCACAAGCTACAATAACGTCCTTACCCATATTATTTAGCTCCTCCTATAATTCCGCTAAGTGAATTTATTTTATATTTTTCCATAACCCTTGGCAAATCGTTTATAATGTCGCGGCAAGCGTAAGGGTTAACAAGATTAGCCGCTCCAACCTCAACTGCGGTAGCACCCGCAAGCATAAGCTCAATAACATCCTCTGCGGTGGTTACGCCACCCATACCAACAACGGGAATTTTAACTGCGTTTGCCACCTGATACACCATTCTAACAGCAACAGGGAAGATGGCGCTACCCGAAAAACCACCCATTTTATTGGCTATAACAGGCTTTTTGGTTTTTAAATCTATTCGCATACCAAGCAGGGTGTTTATAAGGCTTATTCCGTCTGCCCCTGCATCCTCACATGCCTTAGCGATAGACACAATATCGGTAACATTTGGCGAAAGTTTGATTATAACAGGCTTTTTAGTAACCTTTTTAACCGCCCTTGTAACCTCTGCCGCCGCACTAGGCTCGGTTCCAAAACTCATACCGCCACCGTGAACATTAGGACAGCTTACATTTACCTCAAGCCAACCAACCTGCTCACATGCATCAAGTTTTTCACAGGTGTAGGCATAATCCTCAACCGCAAAACCACTGATATTAGCCATAACCTTTTTATCAAAGCACTTTTTAAGTTTTGGAAGTTCCTCGCTTATTACCTTTTCAACACCGGGGTTTTGAAGTCCAACCGCATTTATCATACCTGCGGAGCACTCGGCAATTCGGGGTGTGGGATTGCCAAAACGTGCATCCTTTGTGGTGCCTTTAAAAGAGAATGTGCCAAGACAATTTATATCATATAACTCTGCAAATTCATAGCCATAACCAAATGTGCCACTAGCGGGGATAATGGGGTTGTCAAGCTCAATTCCGCAGAGGTTGACGCTTAATTTTCCCATAAAATCTCCTCCTTCTCTAGCACGGGACCATCTTTACAAATTCTTTTATATCCTGCTATGGTTTTGCAAGAGCAACCCATACAAGCACCAAAACCGCAACCCATACGCTCCTCGAAGCTAAACTGACCTGAGGTTTTAGCGGTTTTATAAATTGCTTTTAACATTGGCTCGGGGCCACAGGTATAAAAGTAATCATAATCAAGGTCTTTCATAACATCGGTAACAAAACCTTTTGTGCCATACGAACCGTTAACAGTTGTTACATATACTGTAGCTCCAAGCTCTTTGAACTCATTTTCGTAAAAGATTTCATCTTTAGAATTAAAACCCAAAATAACCGATACATTTTTGCCCTGCCCAATAAGCTCTTTACAAAGCATATACATTGGAGGAACACCCACACCACCACCAATAAGTAAAGGTGCATTGCCCGATTTTGATTTATCGTATCCGTTGCCAAGCTCGGTTAGAATATCAAGTTTCTCACCAACCGACATTTTGCTCATTTGCTCGGTACCGCCACCTACTACCTTATAAATAATAGTAAGGGTGTTGGGGGTAACATCGCAAACCGATATCGGTCTGCGAAGATATTTGCCCTCGAGCAAGATATTTACAAACTGACCACAGGCGATGCCGCTAACATCACCTGTAAGGTCCATTTTATAAACAGTATCGGTAAGCTGTTTATTTTCTTTAATTTCAAAAATTATTTGTTTCATAATCTACCTTTAAGCATCAATAGTTGAGATAGTGAGTGTTGTTTCATCCAAAACATCCAAAAGAACTCTAACGGTATCAAGCGCGGTGAAAATAGTAACATTATTTTCGGTAGCACACTGGCGAAGCTTAACGCCATCGCTCTCTTGACCTGATGCGCCGCCTATATCCTTTGTGTTAATTACATAAGCGATATGACCTTGGCGCAAGGCCTCGGGAATTTCATCACTGCCATCGGTGAGTTTTTTAAGAATGTGTGTACGGATTCCGTTTTCTTTTAAGAATTTGGCTGTGCCCTCGGTTGCCTCGATATTAAATCCAAGGTTATAAAAACGGCGAATGAGCGGTAAAGCCTCTTCCTTATCCTTATCGGCAATAGTTGCAAGAACTGTGCCATAGTTTTGAAGGTGCATACCCGATGCCTGAAGCGCTTTATAAAGTGCGCGGTTAAGCTTATCATCATAACCGATTGCCTCGCCTGTGGATTTCATTTCGGGTGAGAGATAGGCATCAAGTCCATGAATTTTATTAAAGGAGAAAACAGGAGCCTTTACATACCAACGCTTTTTCTCGTCGGGATATACATCAAAGAAGCCTTGCTCTTTAAGGCTCTTGCCCAAAATTACCTCGGTTGCGATATCTGCAAGACTATATCCTGTTGCTTTGGAAAGGAATGGAACGGTACGTGATGAACGGGGGTTAACCTCAATGATAAACACCTCGTCATTCTCATCAACGATAAACTGAATGTTGTAAAGGCCAATAATTCCAATACCTATTCCAAGCTTTTTGGCATACTGCAAAATAGTACCCTTAACCTTGTTAGAGATGCTGAATGTTGGATAAACGCTTATTGAGTCACCGCTATGAACACCGGTGCGTTCAACAAGCTCCATAATACCGGGAACAAAAACGTCACGACCGTCGCAAATAGCGTCAATCTCAACCTCTTTACCCTGAATGTATTTATCAACCAATACCGGCTTGTCCTCATCGATTTCAACGGCGGTTTTAAGATATGTACGAAGCTGCTCCTCGTTTGCTACTATCTGCATTGCTCTACCGCCCAAAACAAAGCTTGGGCGAACAAGTACGGGATAGCCGATTTCCGCAGCCGCTTTTATACCGTCTTCGATTTTGGTTACGGCTCTGCCCTTTGGCTGAGGAATGTTAAGCTCTAGCAAGAGTTTTTCAAAGCTATCGCGGTTTTCTGCGCGCTCGATAGCATCACAGTCGGTGCCTATAATTTTTACACCGCGTTGACGAAGTGGTTCTGCTAGGTTAATTGCAGTTTGACCGCCAAGCGAAGCAATAACTCCGTCGGGTTTTTCAAACTCGATAATATTCATAACATCTTCGGGGGTAAGAGGCTCAAAATAGAGTTTATCAGCCGTTGTGTAGTCGGTTGAAACGGTTTCTGGGTTATTATTGATAATAATAGCCTCATAACCCGAATTTTTAATTGTGGTAACTGCGTGAACGGTAGAATAGTCAAACTCAACGCCCTGACCAATACGAATAGGACCTGCGCCAAGAACCACGGTTTTTTTCTTATCTGTTAAAACAGAATCGTTTTCACCCGTATATGAAGAATAGAAGTAAGGAATGTAGGCGTTGGTGTGGCAGGTATCAACCATACGGAAAGCGGGGAACATATTATGCTTTTTGCGGAAATTAAAGACATCTAGCTCATCACACTTCCACATACGCGCAACATATTTATCGCTAAAGCCCATCTTTTTCGCGGCAAGTAAAAGCTCTTTATTTTCCACATTTGCTTTAAGGGTTTCTTCCATATCAACAATTCTTTTAATTGCCTCAAGGAAGAACTCGGTAATATCGGTGATTTTATGGATTTCTTCAACCGTTACACCACGAGCCAAAAGCTCTGCGATCGCAAATATATTATCCGAGCGGAACTCAACTATGTAATCAAGAATCTCCTCATTGGTCATATTATCAAACTTTGCGTGATAGATATGATTTACACCGATTTCGAGCGAACGAGTGCCTTTAAGCAGAGCTTCCTCAAGAGTTGAACCAATGCCCATAGCCACACCGGTTGCCTTCATCTGTGTGCCAAGCTTGTTGGTAGCGCTTGTAAATTTATCAAAGGGGAATCGAGGCAATTTAGCAATAACATAATCAAGCTGAGGCTCAAAAGCCGCAGTGGTGTTTGCTATTGCAATTTCATCCAAAGACATTCCAACCGCAATTTTTGCAGTAACCTTAGCAATAGGATATCCACTGGCCTTAGATGCCAACGCAGACGAGCGAGAAACTCTTGGGTTAACCTCGATTAAATAATACTCACTTGTTTTTGGGTTAAGCGCAAACTGAACATTACAGCCACCTTCGATTTTAAGGTTGCGAATAAGTTTGATTGCGCTATCGTTAAGCATTTTAAGGTCTTTATCATTAAGGGTCATAATAGGAGCAACAACTATTGAGTCGCCTGTATGCACGCCAACGGGATCGATATTCTCCATACCGCAGATGGTAATAGCGTTATCCTTAGAGTCACGCATTACCTCGAACTCAATCTCTTTATATCCCTTTACGCTCTTTTCAATAAGAACCTGATGAACGGGGGAGAGCTTAAATGCGTTTAAGCCAACCTCAATAAGCTCCTCCTCATTATAGGCGAAACCGCCGCCTGTACCGCCCAAGGTAAAGGCAGGGCGCAAAACAACAGGGTAGCCGATTTCTTTAGCGGCTTTTTTTGCCTCATCAATGCTATATGTTATCTCAGAAGGAATGGTAGGTTCGCCGATAGACTGGCAAAGCTCTTTAAAGAGTTCTCTGTCCTCAGCGCGTTCAATACTTTCACTGCTTGTGCCAAGAAGTTCAACCTCACACTCTTTTAAAACGCCTTTTTCCTCCAACTGCATTGCAAGGTTTAATCCTGTTTGACCACCAATGCCGGGAATAATAGCATCAGGACGCTCATAGCGTAAAATTTTTGCAATATATTCAAGAATAAGAGGCTCCATATATACCTTATCAGCAACAATGGTGTCGGTCATAATGGTTGCGGGGTTAGAGTTGCAAAGGATAACCTCATATCCCTCTTCTTTAAGGGCTAAGCAAGCCTGAGTACCCGCATAGTCAAACTCTGCCGCTTGACCGATAACAATAGGACCCGAGCCTATGATTAAAATCTTTTTAATATCTTTTCTTTTTGCCATTTTGTTTTCCTCCTGAATATTAGCCGATTTTGTTATATACAGTTTTGCCGTCACAAACGGTCAAAACACACTCACCAAAAACCTTATGGTCTTTAAAGGGGGTTGCTTTTCCCTTAGATAAAAAGTCGTCGGGGTTTATAATATATTCTTTTTCCAAATCATAAACCGTAAAGTCTGCCGAAGCACCAACCTTAATGCCGCTGGGGATTTTAAAGCGTTCTGCAGGTTTTGTGCTCATAAGAGAAATCAGTTTTTCAAGACTGATTACACCCTTTTTAACCAAGTTTGTATAAAGAATGGAAAAGGCGGTTTCAAGCCCTACAACACCCATCAAGCTACCTACAAGACCTTTTGATTTTTCCTCTGCCGTATGGGGAGCGTGGTCGGTTGCTATCATATCAATCGTACCATCTATTAGTCCCTCAATAAGCGCTAATCTATCCTCTTTGGAGCGTAAGGGCGGATTCATTTTAAATCTTCCGTCTTCCTTTAAGTCGCTATCATCAAGCACCAAGTAGTGCGGACCCGTTTCGCAGGTGATATCTACTCCGCGTTTTTTCGCCTGCCGTATAAGCTCTACGCTCTCTTTAGTAGAAATATGGCACACGTGGTATGGGCAACCCGTTTTTTCTAAAAGCTCAATATCACGCTTGATTGGACCCCATTCACTTTCGCTACAAATACCTTTATGACCGTTTTGTTTTGCGTATTCGCCTTTATGTATATAGCCACCGAACAAAAGGTTATTATCCTCACAATGTGCTGAGATGATACTGCCTGATGCCTTTACCCTTTGCATAGCATCTAGCATAAGTTCTTTTGACTGAACGCCTTTGCCATCATCCGAAAAGCCTACAACAAGTGGTGCCAAACCATCAATATCAGAAAGCTCCTCACCCTTTTGACCAACTGTTATTGTGCCAAAGGGCAAAACCTTGATAACTGCAGTTTTTTCTATAGCATCTAATTGCGGTTTTAGATTATTAAGGC
The DNA here is from genome assembly GCA_045577495.1 of Acutalibacteraceae bacterium. Lineage (GTDB taxonomy): Bacteria > Bacillota > Clostridia > Oscillospirales > Acutalibacteraceae > UMGS1279. The sequence continues at coordinate 28,801 of JAZNIK010000007.1, read as the reverse complement.
TATCGGGCGTGGGGTTAAGGTTTGGCATTGAGCATACACAGGTGTATCCCCCTCGCGCCGCCGCTTTGGTTCCGCTCTCGATAGTTTCTTTTATAATAAAACCCGGTTCTCGAAGATGAACGTGAACATCAACAAAACCGGGAAAAACAAATTTACCATTAAAATCAAACACTTGGTCGGCTAAAAAGGGGATAGTATCCTCAATAGAAACAATAACACCATCCTCAACCAAAAAATCCTTTTTATAAAAACTTTCATTTATAAAAACGTTTGCATTTTTGATTAGAGTTGTCATACGGTGTTTCCTTTCTGCTTTTCATAACAAAACCATTCCGCTAAAAGTTGCGAAATGGCTGTTAAAAAGCTTTTAAGCCAATCGGTATTTTTAATTTAAACTATTATACCTAAATTCGACCAAATTGTCAATAGTTTATAAGCATAAAAAACACCAAATTATTAAGTTTTTATTTTTCCTTTTTTGGCATTACAAAAATTCTCTTATATCTATGGCTAGACGCTCCTCAAGATTTATAAGCCTTTTTGTAATATCCTTCGTAAATTCGTCTGCCGCCTTATACTCATTAAGGTAGCGATTGAGCGACTTAACACCCATATTGCAACCATCGGTCATTAAATCTGCGATAGTATTATCTGACTCATCAACAACCATCTTTATGCTTGTTTTCATCCACGACATACCCTTTGCGATTGGATTAGGGTCTTTGCCGTCATCTTTAAATCTACTAAGCTGTTGCTCGATTTCTTGCTCTAATTTTTCGTGCTCGTTTTTGCAATCTGTAAGCAGTTTTTCAAGTTTGGATGAATAAACATACTTCAAAACATCATCAATCGAGGAAATCCCCATTTTTACACCTGCATCGCACTCTCTTAAAAGTTTTATTGTATCCTGTTCTATCATAAAATCAGTCCTTTCTTTTTTAGCGTTACCCAAACAAATAAATTTATTAAAATTTAGTATTCAAAAAATGCTTTGTATGTGTTATAATAATATAAAAACAAAACGAAAGGATGTAATTTTATGTCAGTACAAAAGATATCAAAAGATAATTTTGATTTAGTTTTAAATAGTGATAAAAAAGTTTTGGTTGATTTTTATGCGGATTGGTGCGGTCCTTGCCGTATGGTTGGACCCTTTGTTGAAGAAATCGCAAACGAAAACCCCGAATATCTAGTTTGCAAGGTGAATGTAGACGACGAGCCCGAACTCGCTATGGAATATAATGTATCCAGTATTCCTGCTATGATAGTTTTTGAAAAGGGCGAGCCTGTTTCTTTTTCTGTTGGTGCTAAGCCAAAAGAGAAAATTCTTGAACTTTTACAAGACTAATTTTAAACTATTATTAGTTTGATTCAGGGGGTTAAATTTTGTCTGAAATATATGATGTAATAATTTTGGGCGGCGGACCTGCAGGTTATACGGCAGCATTATACGCCTCGCGTGCAGGTCTTAACACCCTTTTGATTGAAAAAATGTCTGCCGGTGGTCAGATGGCCTTAACCGATATCATTGATAATTACCCCGGTTTTGAAAATGGAATAGACGGCTTAGAGCTTGGTGTGAAAATGCAACAAACCGCCGAACGTTTTGGCGCCAAAACCGAATACGCCGAGGTAAATTGTGTTGATTTTAGCGGTGCTATTAAAAAAATTATAGCAGGCAATAAGGAGTTTTTATCCAAAACTGTAATAATTGCAACAGGTGCAAACCCACGAGAACTTGAAATCCAAAACGAAAAAGATTTCATCGGCAGGGGTGTTCACTACTGTGCACACTGCGATGGCAGATTTTATAAAGACAAAACGGTGGCGGTAATCGGTGGCGGAAATTCTGCCGCATCGGATGCTTTGTATCTATCCCGCCTTGCAAAAAAGGTGTATTTAATTCATAGGCGTGACCAACTTAGAGCAACAAAAATATATCACGAGCCGCTTTTAAAAGCCGATAATATAGAGTTTGTTTGGAACACCACTGTGGCGGATTTTATAATCGAGCAGAGAGTTATAGGAGTTAGAGCAAAAAACATCTTGACCGATCAAATAACAGATATAGATTGCGACGGCGTATTTATAAGTATTGGCAGAAAACCCGCAACCGATTTTCTAAAGGGTCATATAGACCTCGACCAAAACGGTTATATCGTCGCAGATGAAACAACAAAAACAAGTGTATCGGGTGTTTTTGCGGTGGGCGACGTTAGAACAAAAGCATTGCGTCAGGTTATTACTGCCGCAGCAGACGGCGCTGTTGGAGCGCACTTTGCCGAAGAATATTTATCCAAAGATTTTTAATATCTGTTTTGATGAAAGAGGATACAATGTCACTAGTAAGAAAACAATATTTTTTAAGATTATTTATAAGATGTTTGATTCTAATAGCCTGTGTAGTGGCTTTAGTTTTAAAACCCGAATGGTTTTATGTTTTAGAGCCAAAAAACTTCTTTAGTAGGTTTTCTCCACTTCATATATTATGGCTTGTTTGGGTGCTTGATATGGTTTTACAAATCATACCCATAAAAAACAAAATTGCACTTGGCTCTCAAAAATTGTTTGCAAATCGCTTTAAACCAATACGTGAAAAAATAAATCGCGAGGCATTACGCAATCATGTAGCCTGTATCACAAAATCTGCATACAGAGTTTTGATTGTTTGGAGTTTGCTTATTGCTTTAATTGCATTTTTATACTTTACAAATACAATTGACAAAACAGGAATGTTTATGATTTCGGTTTTGTTTTATGTATGCGATTTAATTTGTGTACTGATTTGGTGCCCTTTTAGGCTTATAATGAAAAATAAATGTTGCACAACCTGCAGAATATTCAACTGGGACCATCTTATGATGTTTTCTCCAATAATATTCATAGGCGGATTTTTTGCTATTTCCTTGTTTGTAATGGCTTTTCTTGCTTGGCTAATTTGGGAGCTTTGCGTACTTATCTACCCCGAGCGTTTTTGCGAAATGACCAATGAGGCTTTAAAATGCTCCGAGTGCACCGACAAGCTTTGCACACAATATTGCCAGAAGTTAAGATAATCGTTTTACATATTTTCAAAAAACAATCGGCTATACTCTTTTTGGAGTATAGCCGATTAAATTCATATAAACTAATTAAATTTTAAACCAACTTTTTCAAGCTCGTTATTATATTCCTCAACCGCTTTATCGGTTACATTTTTAAGTTTCGCAGTATTTTCCTTTATGTTTTCTCGCCTAAAAATAAGAGCCGAAAACGCCCTTATAATCCATATAAAAGGCAATAAAAATGGCGCTTTATTTAAAATTGGGTACCTCTTTTTTGCAAAGCTCACAGAGGGGAAAAACACATTTTTAAAAGCTTGTTTCTCGGCAGACTGATTGCCGTTGTTTATAGCCTCTTTTGTGGCGGTTGCCAACTCGTATTTTTTCTTTAAACCATACGGTCCGCTCTCAAAAATCCAATTTATAATTCTATCGGTTATTTCATCAGGATTTTCATCTTCAAAACAAACCTTTAGTGTTTTTATAACATTATTATAAAACTCAAAAACCTCTAGTTTTTTAAGCGCTTTTTCGATATAGTCTGTATCCATATCGTTGTTAAACAGCACATAAATATCGGTCAAGTGACGAAGTCCTATTCCGCCATCTCTGTAATGCTTGGTAAAATGGGTAAAGGCATACAAAAAAACATCCTCTTGCGAGAAAATATGCTCACTACCCCCGTTTTCCATTGGCTTTGCCAACTGCCAACCATCGCCAAAATAATAATAAAAATCGCGGTTGTATGACGGGATAAGATGCTTATGGAGTTCTATGCTAACAAAAGGTTTTTTCTGCCACACAAACTCGTGGTCGGATTCTAAAGCAAAGTTATACCCATTTTTCTCCATTACCGAAACGATTTTTTCATATTGGTCGGGTTTAATTAAAATATCAATATCACTCATTGTACGCATTTCAGAATGAGGATATTTGCATTTAATAACAGGCCCCTTTAATACCAAAAAATCTATATTAGAATTTATAAAATCTCTCTTTAATTTTTCTAACTCAAAAAGTTGATTTTCCTCAATCATAGTTGCCTGAACAGTAAAATTGAAAAATTGAGACTTTAAATTAAACTCCAGCCCTGAGTTGACTATACCATAATAAATAAGCGGAATGATTTGGTGCCGATTGCTTATTTTTAAAACCTTTTCCCAATCGGTATCAGTTGGTATTGCCATTTTTTCACTCAACAGAGAACTTTTTATTAAAGTCATCACCGTTTTTTGTGCGTTTGTCATACGGCACCTCCCTTTTATGTGTCATTTTATTTTAACATACAAAAAGGTTTTTGGCAATAAAATTTAAAAATTTATTATATTACTCGGTTTTTATACAGCTTGTAAGGCCAAACGGCAAAGAATTTTCACCCAGAGTAACCTTAACTCTTGTAAAAGCAGGATGGGTTTTTATGCTGTTTTCGGTCTCGTTTTCTACAGTGTTCCCGAGCGGGTACAATATTGTTAAAGGAAGTCCATTTCTTTTACAAGTTCCAATAAAATCTTTAAAAAGCAGATTGGTATATATATTTCTGCTCTTATTAACCCTAAAAACGAATTTACCATCATCGTTTACAAAAAAGCCTTCTTTATCCAAATCTGTATTTTCAAGAAAAGTAAAAATATTACATATTGGCTTCGCTAAACCTATGGATATATCTTCTGTTTTTTCTGAAACAAAATCAATAGTATTTTCATTTTCACCAACAAGTTGAATATTATCGTATGCCATAAACACTCTTTCGCCAACCCTTTTGGTAAGGGTTGTGTTTTCTAAAGAGTCGGATAGATAATATTTGCTTTCTTGGTCTATTTCTTCTTTGTAATTTTGCTCTTCATATGCCTCAAGTCCGTTTAACTCAGATATTTCAAGCGCCGACGGTTTATAATACGGCGAATATGGTTTTGTTTTATTTCCTTTTAAGATTTGTATTTTATAAACCGCATTATCAAACGAAACGCTACCGTTCGTGCCTATTGAAATCTGCAAAATATAATTATAACCCGATCCTGATACAACCGGTACCACACCTTCTTTATATAATCGTTTGGAATTAACATTATCGTAAGCTTCCACAATTCTTGCAGAATAATAATTTCCTGAGATTGTACCATTTGAAAATATACTCCATATAAGTTTTGCGGTTCCCTCAAGTTTGCATTTTCCTGAAACCAAGTTCCTTATGTTAATTATATCGGTGCCTTGATTTAAATCGAAATTCATCGGGGTAGAGACAGTCAAATTGTAACCCCCATTCGAATTTTCATTTGTTGCTGTTCCGTTGAGTGTGATAGTTTGATTAACTTCATCCCAAACGCAAGATATAGGGCCCGTTGTCGGTGGGGTTTTTTCGCCTTTATAAAACAAATTCTGCCCAAAGGTTTCTATCTTTCCACTAGATGAAAGTATTGACTTTATATTATCAGGTGAAGCGTCACTATTGGGGTCAAAATAAGGCTGATATTCGGTTGCGTTTTCTCCCTTTTCAACCTGAATATAAACACTATTCTCATTCATTCCTATATTATACGTTCCAAAATATACCGTCTGCTCTTTATCAAGTGTAAATGTGTGGGGTAGGTCATACAAAAACTCATCATCAGAGCAAAACCCGATATGCTCAGAGTTACTGCTTGCAGTATATGTTCCTGCGGGTAGTTTTACAGAGTGAAGCTCTATTGGGGACATAAGAATAACAACATTGCTTGTATCAACCTGTATTATCTCTAAATCGAACTTTCCGTTCACTCTTTTTGTTATTCTGGTATATATTTCTCCGTCGTTTGTTTCCTTGCTCTTGGGAGGTGGACAGAGGTTTTTACAATCGCCATAACTGCTTTTACCATATACCGTTAAATAATCATTATATGTCTTTTCAAATTCTGCCTCATTAAGATTGGTGCCTGTGATATTATACCCATGTAGTTTTTCTGTGTTTTTAAACACCTCTACCGGTCGCAGGTCTCCTTTATAAGCCGATACGCTTTTATCCTTTAACTTAATCAAAAAAATCATCCTTTCAAATAAAGTTAATTTAAGAATAACGAATCTTTCTTAAAAAAACACCCTATCAGCAACACTATTTGCTTTGGCGAGTTATCTACGCAGTTGCGTATACGCAACTGCGAATAAATCTGTAAAATGATTTTGAGGTGATTTATAATGAGTGTTAAAGATGTTGTAACCAAAAGATTTAAGACAATTTGCAATGAGCGTAATATCAAAATCAATGAACTGGCGAATTTATCAGGAGTAACCCCGTCAACCGCATATAGTATGATGAGCGAGAGCCGACGAGATGTTTCTATTATCACCATTAAAAAGTTTTGTGACGGGTTAGAAATAACCCTTGGGGAGTTTTTCTCCTCGGATGATTTTAATTTATTAGAACAGGAAATATGTTAAGAGGTACAAAAAATGAAGTGTAAGACCTGCTCTGCAGAGTTTGAGGGTGATTTTTGTCCCGCCTGCGCAACGCCCGCCAGGAAATCTAAAAATCAAATATGTTTTTATAAGAACCCTTGGTTTTGGATATCTATGGCGCTGTTTATATGCCTAATAATCAACCTTTCAAAAGGTTCGGTTAGCACTGAAGATACAGTTTCATCAAGCTCCGCCACCAAAAATACTGTAAGCGAGTTTTTGGCGGATTCTTTTGAGCCTGATAACCCTGAACCTTCCGATATAAACAGTAATGCTATTTTAGAAAGTTCTTCTAAAATAAAGCTTACAAACGCTACCGCCGTTTACATAACTCCAAGCGGAAAAAGATATCATTTATCCCAAAAATGCGCCGGAAAGAACGCAATCGCAACAAATCTTGAAAAAGCAAAAGATGAAGAAAAAACTCCTTGCCAAAGATGTGCAAAACAATCAAAAGATTGACAAATTTGTCGAAAAAAGATAAAATAGTGTAAATTGCTTTTAAAGTGCGGTGATATAATTTGAAACGCAAAACTAAAAAATGGATTAGGCTTAGGCATAAGGTTGTTACCGAGATAGCCAGATTTATAATGACTCCATATATTAAGCTTCGTTTTGGTATAACTATTGAAAAGTTTAAAGAGCAAAACAGCAGACAATATCTTGTTCTTTTGAATCACCAAACGGTTTTCGACCAATTTTTTGTAGGTCTTGCTTTTAAAGGTCCGCTATACTATTTGGCAACCGAGGATATTTTTTCAAATGGCTTTATATCAACACTTATAAAATATTTGGTTGCGCCTATACCCATTAAAAAGCAAACAACCGATGTTACCGCAGTTAAAAATTGTATGCGAGTGGCCAAAGAGGGCGGAACAATAGTTTTAGCGCCCGAAGGCAACCGAACATATAGTGGTAAAACAGTATATATGAACCCCGCAATTTCGGCTTTGGCAAAAAGGTTAGGTATGCCTGTTGCTCTGTTTAGAATTGAGGGTGGTTATGGTATCCAACCCCGTTGGAGCGACGTTATCCGTAAGGGTAAAATGAGAGCATATATCTCTGAGGTTATTGAGCCCGAAGAAATTAAAGACTTGTCAAACGATGAGCTTTATGAGCGAATTAAAACAGGACTTTTTGTTGATGAAGCCCACCTTGATAACGAATTTTATCATAAAAAAAGCGCTGAGTATTTAGAACGCGCAATATATGTATGTCACAAATGCGGTTTATCGGTTTTTGAAAGCAAAAATGATATAATAAGTTGCAAAAAATGTGGTATGCAGATAAAACATACCCCTACAAAAGAATTGCAAGGCGTAGGGTTCGACTTCCCCTTTAATTTTGTTGCAGATTGGTATGAATATCAATGCGATTTTATAAACAATCTTGATGTAAATAGTTGCATAGATAAACCCCTTTACACAGATACGGCAAGGCTTTCTAAGGTTATTGTTTATAAAAAGAAAATTTGCCTAAGACCCACCGCAAAGCTATCTCTTTATGGCGATAGAATTGTAATCGACGAGATGGCGTATAATAAGCTGATTTTGCCCTTTGATAAAATATCCTCAGTTGCTGTTTTGGGCAGAAACAAGCTTAATATTTATTTTGAAGATATGCTTTATCAAATAAAGGGTGATAAGCGCTTTAATGCGCTTAAATATGTAAATATTTATCATAGGCACAAAAATATTTTAGGCGGTGGCAAGGATGACAAATTTTTGGGACTCTAACATATGGGGCTTTATAAACATAATGGCAGTTTTGCTGCTTAGTTTATTGGTTGCAAATGCCCTAAAAAAAGCAATAAAATGGCTTGATGCATCTTTAATTCCAACCTCTGTTTTGGGTGGAGTTTTGCTTTTGGTTTTTGCGGGAATTTATGATGTTATAACGGGAGATATCCTTTTTGATACTGACTTTTTCGGCGGTAACGGATATCAAAATCTAGAGATTATAACATATCACACCTTGGCAATCGGTTTTATCGCTTCTTCTTTTAAAGCATCTAATGCTAAAATGACCAAAAAAAGAACGATTGAGATTTTCAACACAGGTGTTACAACCGTTTCAACCTATCTTTTACAGGCGGTTGTTGGATTTGGTATCACCCTAATCGCAGCCCTTGTTATGAAAGACTTTTTCTCTGCGGCAGGTGTTTTGTTACCCTTTGGCTTCGGTCAAGGCACAGGTCAAGCCCTTAACTATGGTAATATTTATGAGACCGAATTCGGCTTTGAGGGCGGAAAAAGCTTTGGTCTAACTATTGCTGCACTTGGATTTTTAAGTGCAAGTGTTGGTGGTGTTATTCACCTTAATATTCTAAAGAAAAAGGGCAAAATAAATTTCACCGCCGCAAAAGAGTCGGCTTTAAAATCTGAGCAAATTCAAAGCGAAAACGAGATTCCCATGCAAAGCAGTATGGATAAATTAACTGTTCAAATGGCGCTTGTTTTTGGGGCTTATATTTTGACCTTTTTGTTTATGTTTTTATTAGGCAAAATATTACCCGGAATGAAATCGGTTATATACGGCTTTAACTTTTTGCTTGGTGTTTTGTCGGCAACCCTTATTAAAGCCATTATCAAGTTTTTAAGAAACAAAAATATAGCAAAACGAGATTACGTTAACGACTTTTTGATGACCCGAACAAGCAATTTTTTCTTCGATATTATGGTTGTTGCGGGCATAGCCGCAATTCGACTTGGCGTGCTACAAAAGTATTGGGGAATAATGCTGATTTTAGGTGTTGTTGGTCTTATCATTACATATTTTTACAATATTTTGGTTGCAAAGACTCTATTTAAAGACTACGTAAATGAACAGTTTTTAATGATGTATGGAATGTTAACAGGAACAGCAAGCACGGGAATTATTCTTCTGCGCGAGATTGATGGAGATTTTAAAACACCTGCGGCAGATAACATGGTTTATCAAAACTTCCCTGCTATTGTTTTTGGTTTTCCTATGATGCTTCTCGCAACCCTAGCCCCCGTAAAACCGATTACAACATTTATAATTCTTATCGCGTTCTTTTTGGTTATGAATATTATTCTTTTTAGAAGCAAGATTTTTAAATTCAACTCCAAGAAAAAATAAAGTCTTTAAAGGCGCCCGAGCGGATTTTTATGTTCGATTCGGGCGCCTTTTTTATAGTTATTCATATTTACCACTTTTTTTATTTTTTTATTACAATTTATGACAGTTATTTTGGCACTAAACTATTGAAATATGAGTTTTTATATGATATACTATCGTTGTATGATTATGTGGGTTTGTATGCTTTGATAGTGTATAAACAAAAATCGTATATTCAAATGATATTTATACTTTTAAAGTATGACTTTAAGGGGATTAGAAAAAATTATGGATTTAACTATTGATTCTAATAAGAAATTTTTCAATCGCGAAAAAGGATTTATCGCTTATGCGGATATTTTTGTGGCTATCGTTCTTTCCTTGTGTCCGATTTTGCAACACTATATAGGTCCTGTGTATAATATGGCTATTTCGGCGTTGGCATTTATTTCTTTGTATCTAATAATGCGAATGTTGGTCGAAATACCTACCATTAATCTCTCAAAAATAAGCTTTGTTTTAATAATGATTCTTTATCAGACTTATAGAATAATAAACCACGGCACGACTTTGACCGAATTCGGTCAATCTATGGTAATTATCATCTTTATGTTAGCAATCGCCTTGGGCAAAATCAATCTGGCTATCATGCTTAAGGCTTGTAGAATAATCTGCCTTATTGCTTCTGTTTGTTTGATAATACAGTATATTTGTTTTTACTTTTTTGGTTTTCATTTGCAACTAGTTCCCACATCTTTATTTATTCCCTATGCAGAACAGTGGGCATTAGGCGCTAAAACAGGTCTTGCGGGCGTTACGGGAAAAATCGGCACATTCTATCGACCTTCTGCATTTTTTCTTGAACCTGCACACGTTTATCTTTATATGTTCCCTCATCTTATACTGTCATTGTTTACATCTGAAATTAGCAAAAAAACAGTATGGATTCCTCTGATTATAAGTTGCGGTATGCTTCTTAGTACTTCGGGCATGGGAATTGCTGCCGTTGTGGGCATTTGGGCATTGTTTTTGATTCTTTTTAACGAAAAGGATAAAAGTTTCGATTTAAAGAACGCCTTCCGCAGACGGAACTTAATTGCTGTTGCAATTTTGGTGGTTTTGTTTATTTTGGCTTGTATATATGTGCCTTTTGTAAGAAGGGCAATTCAACGCATTTTTGTGCCCGGCAGGTCGGGTAGTACCGCTATTACAGGTCGCATTAAACGAGCTTTAAAGCTTGTTCTTTCAATGCCCAAAAAGCAATGGTTGTTCGGCGCTGCTGATAACACTCACGGCATTTCTTTCCACATCCCAAGTATGCTTGATGTTCTATATCGTCACGGCTTAATTGGATTTGTTTTATCGTATGAGCTTTATGTTAAATGCATATTCAAGCTAAACCTTTCTTATAAGTTAATAGGTGTTGTTATTATTATTACTTCTTTCTTCAGTGCACACACTCATTCTACGGTTGGTATGTTGAATTTCTTGTTAATATTATTAAGCGGGTTTCAGTTTTTAGAGCCACCTTATCCAAAGGTTATGCCTTATGTGGCTCCTAAAAGAAAAAGGATTTAGTTTTGTGTTTTAGAGGTATACTATATGGTAAACGAAAAAAGAGGTAGCGCATCACTTGCTATTAGAGCAGGTTTTTGGTATGTTGTAAGCACCTTTCTTGTAAAAAGCTTGTCTTTTATTACCCACCCAATATTCGCAGGTCTGCTTTCAAAAGAGGACCTCGGTGCTTTTTCAAACTTTGCCAGTTGGGAGACGTTGCTTTTAATTATCACAAGTTTGGAAATGCAAAATACAGTTGCCCGAGCATATTATGATTTCAAAGATGATTTTAACAAATACGTGTCCTCTGCCACTATAGCAAGTTGCGGAGTTACGCTAATTTTATATGGTGTGGCACTTTTGTGCGGTGATTGGTTTACATCAGTTACCTCTATTCCAAAACAATATATCCACGTTTTATTTTTAATGCTCTTGTTCCAAGGTTGCAAACAAATCTTTATGGCAAAAGAGCGTACCCTATATCGCTATAAAGCGGTTGCGGTTATATCGGCGCTCAATGCGTTGGTGCCTACCTTAATAGCTGTTGCTATGGTATTGTTGGCACAGAAAAATAGCGCCTCTATGCTAGATGGTCGTATATATGGTTTTTATATTCCTTCTGCATTAATCGGTCTTGGCTGCGCCGTGGTGCTTTTGTTTAGAGGAAAAGGCTTTAGTTGGAAGCATTGTAAATACGGATTGGTACTTTCCTTTCCCTTGATGCTCCACTATCTAACCGCACAACTGCTCTCCTCCTCCAATTCAATTATCACCACGATGCGTTTGGGGGAAGAAGCAAATGCCGCTGTTTCAACCGCCGCATCTGCAAATCATATTATGACAACCTTGCTCTTGGCTGTATCTGGAGCGGTAACAACTTGGCTTATGGACAATTTAAACCAAGAAAACATAAAAACAGTTCGCAAAGGCACACTACTTTATATTGTCGGTATTTCGGTGTTGTCAATCGGTGTTATTTTGTTTGCACCCGAAGTTGTATTTATTCTCGGTAGCGGAAAATATCCCGAATCGGTAACCTTAATGCCCGGTTTTGTGGTAGCAACCCTTGTTCAATCAAGCACCACAATATTCACAATTATGCTAACCTATCAAAAAAAGGTGGTTGGTACTGCCGTTTGGACCGGAATTATAGCTGTATTATGCGTAGTTGCAAAATACTTCTTGCTTCCCTTCTACAACGATATAAGCGTTGGTAACGGGGTTCAAATATTACCCTTTATCAATATAGCCTGTTTTGCGATACTTTTTGTTATAAACTATATTTTGGTATGCCGTGCAGGTCTTGGCAAATTTTTAAACATAAAGGCTATGTCAGGCGTTCTTGTGTTGGTTCTGGCTTTTATGGCAATAAGCTATTTATTGTATGAGCATATTTGGCTTCGTCTAGGTCTTATTTCACTTTTGGCTATATTTGCTATTATCATAGCAATCAAATATAGAGCGTTGATTATAAAAATAATTCGCAAAAAATTCAAAAAACAAAAAACTGTAACTGATTGATGGAGGAATACGAATGTCTGTTAAAGAGCAAATTAACTCAATTTTAAAGGAACTAAAGCCTAACAAAAATTTAGAAGAAATAGACAATATAATCGATGGAGCGTATCTTGATTCTTTTGAGATTATGAATTTAATAATGATGCTTTCAGAAACATTTGGCATAGAAATAGATTTTGAAGAAATCACAGCAGAAAACTTCAATTCACTTGACGCCATTACAGCGATGGTAGAGCGTTTGAAGTAACTGTTTAAAAGAGAGGAATTGTAAAATATGCGTGCAGAAAGAATGTATCATAGTTTTCGGCTTTTGTTGTTGAGAACAGCAAAAAAACGTACGAAATATATTAAGGAGCATGATATACTTGGCGGTATAGGCGAAAATTGTATATGGGGACCTTGGCTTGTGCCCTTATATCCCAAGCTTATAAAGCTTCACGATAATGTTCGCGTTCACAAAACCGCTAAAATTGTAACTCATGATGTTATAAACGGATTTCTTGCAAACGCACGTCCCGATTTTGATTTTGGAGCAAAAGAACGTTTGGGCTGTGTAGAGCTTATGGATAATGTTTATATTGGTATGAATAGCGTTATTATGCCTGACGTTCGCATTAACAAAAACTGTATCATCTCTGCAGGCAGTGTTGTAAACACCGATATTCCCGAGAACTCTGTTGCATCAGGTAATCCTGCAAAACCTGTAGGCAGATTTGATGTTTATATGGCTTTTCGTAGAATGAGCAAAAGCCAGAATGTTAAGTTTAAAAATCAAGAGCTTGATGACTCAGTTGCCGCAGAGCAATGGGTTAAATTTGATAAAAAACGCGCTCAAAAGGATTAACCAAATTTTCTTAGTCGTACAGTAACGGAGGACTTTACAATATGGAAAGCAGACCTGCAATAACCGGGATTCTTAAAAAGCACGCACAAAAAAACCCCGAAAAAACCGCCTTTATTATAGATAACCTTTGTATTAGTTATGGTGAATTATATAATAAAATCTGTGCCGCCGCAAAATATTTTACTGATTTGGGCATAGGTAAAGGAAGCCATGTTTTATCGGTTGCCAGTCCCGACCTGAATTATGTTGTTTGTATGTATGCTTTGTTGGGGCTTGGCGCAATGCATATTCCCGCCGAAAATCGAATTCCCGCAGCTCGCATACGTGAAATAGCAGCTAATGTAGATGCAGACCTTATCATATCGCCCGAAAATCCCGAATGTAATATTAAGTGGGTAAACGCACAACAAGTTTCTGAGTGCACTAAAACCATCAAAGAATGGGAGCCTGTTGGAATCTCAGATGACTGCACCGAATTGATTTTCACAACTGGTACCACAGGTAAATCAAAGGGTGTTATGCTTTCCTCTCGTTGTTTGGAGTCTTATCTTTCTGCAATAAATCCTACCTTCAATATGGATGAAAATACTGTGTTTTTAGTAACCACCCCGTTAAACCATGTTGGTGGTTTGCATCGCATTCATCAGTGCATATTTGAAGGTTGTACCGTAATTTTGCTTGATGGAATTAAAGATTTACGCGCTTTTTTCTATGCAATCAACACATATGGTGTAACACACACCTATCTTCCTCCTGCATCAGTTAAAATGCTTATCACTCTTGCAAAAAAACAACTTGCCGCACTAGACGGTAAACTTAAATTTATTTATACAGCTTCTGCTCCTTTCCCTGTGTCTGATATTGAAGTGTTAATGAGTTTGCTTCCAAACACACGTTTGCATCAAGGATATGGCAGTAGTGAGTGCGGTAGTGTTTGTAATTGTCAATATAATGCCCCCGGCGAAACTATTAACTGTTTGGGTAAACCCTATTCCTGCGTTGAGGTTAAATTGCTTGACGAAGAAGGCAATACTGTTACCCAACCCAACCAAGAGGGCTATATTTGTATAAAAAGTGATATGAATATGTTAGGCTACTATAAAGAGCCCGAACTGACAGCCTCGGTTTTAAAAGATGGTTATATTTACACTCGCGACCTGATGTATTTTGATGAAAAAGGCGGTTTGCACTTTGCAGGTAGAGGTGACGATGTAATTAACATTCGCGGCTTTAAGGTTGCTCCTATCGAGGTAGAAGACATAGCCTTAAAGCATCCTAGTGTTAACGACTGTGTTTGTATTCCTTATAACGACCGTATGTTTGGTTGTGTTATTAAAATGCTTGTTTGTTTAAATGAGGGATATGAGTTAGACAAGGAAGATTTAACCGAATTTATATCAAAAAAGGTAGAACCTTATAAGGTTCCGCATTTTATTGAAAAAATCGATTCAATCCCAAGAACACCAAACGGCAAACTCAACCGAAAGCAAATTATTGCCGAACAACAATAATATATATTTTAGTATATAATTGCTTTTATTCAGGAGGGAAAAATGAATACTGAATACAATTTTAATCCCCAAACAGATTTTAAAAAAGTAAATGGAATTTACGCAAAATATATAAAACGTTTTTTAGATGTTTTCTTTGCGGCACTTATTCTGATATGCTTTTTTTGGGTATATTTAATTCTTGCTTTGGTTGTTAGAGTTAAGATGGGCTCACCCGTTATTCACAATGCTCAAAGACCGGGGAAAATCGATAAGAAAAGCGGAAAAGAAACTATTTTCAACCTATACAAATTTCGCTCAATGACCAACGCAAAGGATGAAAACGGAAAGCTTCTCCCCGATGATAAGCGCCTTACTCGCTTTGGTCGTATTCTTAGAGCATCTTCGTTAGATGAGTTGCCCGAACTAATAAATATCCTTAAAGGCGATATGAGTTTTGTTGGCCCTCGCCCGTTGGGTTTAAAATATATTCCATACTATAGCGATATCGAGAGGCATAGGCATGATGTTCTTCCCGGTTTAACAGGTCTTGCTCAGGTTAAGGGAAGAAACAATTTAAGTTGGGAAGAAAAATTTGCTTTTGATTTAGAATATGTAAAAAATATATCTTTGTGGTTAGATATTAAAATACTTTTTCTCACAATTACAAAGGTTTTAAAACGAGAGGGTATCGGTCAGGGAGAACATCGCCCTGTTAGCTTGCATATAGAAAGAGAAGCAAAAAAAGAGTCGACTAAAGAGGAATAGAACAAATGGTTAAAATGAATGAAACCTTAAAAAACAACCGCGTTGTGCGGCATATATACTACTATACAAACTCGATACCAAAGAAAAAATCATTGATTTCGTAGTCCCTCGCTGGGATGAAGCAAAATCGCTTGTTAAAGAACTTGCTGAATTGGTGCCCGACAACAGATATACCGGATGGGATATTGCTTTAACCGATGAGGGTTGGATAATGGTTGAAGCGAATCGACGCGGTCAATTTGTTTGGCAGATTCCCATTCAAGTTGGTTTTAGAAAAGAAATAAATAATATTTTAAAACGGATATCTAAAAAATATTAATAAAGAGGTAATTGTATGAATTTGTCTGGAAAAAAGCTTTTATTTTTTGATGGTTCTTCATTGGCAGCTTGTGCTGTAAAAAGGGCAAAAGAACTGGGCGTATACACTATCGTTGCTAATTTTTATCCGCCCGAAAAGTCTCCCGCAAAGCTACTTGCAGATGAGCATTGGGAGGTTGATTTTTCAAAAACTGATGATATGCTTGAGCTTATCAAAAAACATAAGGTAGATGGTATTTTTGTAGGTTGGACAGATTCTCACCTTCCTTTCTATGCCGAGCTTTGCGAAAAGGCAGGTTTGCCTTGTTGCGGCACTGTTGAGCAGTTTGATATTTTGTCTAACGACAAACGCAGATTCAAAAGAGTTGCACAGGAATATAATGTTCCTGTTCCTAAAGAATATAACATTTCGATGGAATTCAAGCCCGAAGATTTGGCAAAAATCAAATATCCTGTTTTAGTTAAACCCGCCGATGAAAGCGGTAGCAGAGGTATTCGTAAATGCGACAACGAAGCCGAACTTATAAAAAACTATACTTGGCTTTACAATCGTTCTGTTAGTAAAAAGATTTTTGTGGAACAGTATATAGATAGCACCGAGGAGATTTTCTTGCACTATACAATGCAAGACGGAAAGTATAGCCTATCCTCCGGTTTTATGAAGCATAGAGCAATAAGCGAGGGTAGTGTTGCCGCATCGGCTATCCTGCATGTTTTTGCGCCATCTTATATTGACCTTTATCGCAAAAAGGCTGAGCCTGCTTGTGTTAATATGCTAAAAGAATTAGGTCTTAAAAACGGAGTTGTTATGTTCCAAGGCTTCATCGATGGCGAAGATTTTTATTTTTACGAATCAGGTCTTAGAATGGGCGGCGAGCAGTTTTATGTGTTTGCAGGTCCTTTAAACGGTATAAGCTCGTTAGACCTTATGATTGAATTTTCGGTTACCGGTAAAATGGGTGACGATAATATTTTGGATCGAGATAATCCCAAATTCAGTAAAAGCTGTGTAAACTATTATATCACTTTAAAAGCGGGAACCATTACTGAAATTAAAGGAATAGAAGAAGTTGAGGCTATGCCTCAGGTGCTTCAAAATGCAACCTTTAAGGCTATTGGCGATGTAATAGATGACACCAACTCCTTAGACCGCGTCATTTACAGATTGCATGTTATGGATGATACTCCCGAGAAACTTGCAAAAACACTTGAAAAAATAAGCCAAACTCTTAGGGTTTTAGATGAAAACGGTAATGAAATGCAGTTAGAAGCTTTAACCTATGAGCGTGCTTACGATATGCTTATACACTCTTAATTAAAAAATTATGAAATTTGTTTTTGGTGAAATTGGTAGTGAGTTTTGGCAAACCGAGCATACTCCTTCTTCGGAGATGCCCGTTTGGGAAAACTACAAAGGGGATAAACGCTTTTTTGCCTCGGGCAGAACTGCATTATACGAAATTATTGCAGATATTAAAAAACTTTCTGACTGCAAAAAGGCTTATTTGCCATCTTATTGCTGTGACTCAATGGTAGAACCCTTTTTAAAGCATGGCATACATGTGGATTTTTATGAGGTTTATTTAGATAACGGCATTAAAGCGGCTATCGACCCCTCTCATAGTTGCGATATCATATTAACTGTGGATTATTTTGGCTTTTCTGCCCTGCCAAACGAATTGCCAAATGCAGTGCATATACATGATGTCACCCATTCGCTTTTATCTGTGCCATCTTACCTTAATGCTGACTATTATTTTGCCAGTCTTAGAAAGTGGGGTGCTGTTGCAAGTGCCGGCTTTGCAAGTAAAACATATGGCGCATTTACTACCAGCCTCCCCCAAAAAGAGCACACAGAGTTTTTAAGGTTGAGAAAGCAAGCGTACCTTTTAAAAGCAGAATACATTTATAACCAAAATGGCGAAAAAGATATTTTTTTAAATCTTTTTAATAAAGCCGAAGAATTGTTAGACAACAATTATGCTGGGTTTTGTGCCGATGAAAAATCACTCTCGGTTGCTCGTGAAATTTCGTTTCAAAAAAGCATTCGCAAAGAAAATGCTACCCTGCTTACTTGTGCTTTAAAAAAATCCCAGCTTGTTTCTCCTATTTTCTCGGAAGTTAAGCCGGAAGATACTCCTCTTTTTGTCCCTGTTGTTGTTAAGAATAATTTAAGAGACAAATTACGACGCTTTTTGATTGAAAACTCTGTATATTGCCCTGTTCACTGGCCTGAACACAGTGGAATTAGCAGTGAGCTTTATAAGACAGAATTGTCTTTAATTTGTGACTATCGTTATTCTTCCCTTGACATCCAAAGGGAGATTGAACTTATTTTAGCATTTGAAGAAAAGGAAGGGAAAAAATGAAATTTTTAAATGATTTTAAAACTTTTCCTGATGTTTATTACAATCCGAATTATTGCAAACTTTATGAAGAGTCCGAAAACGGAGTTTGCGAAACATTCGAATATAGTGATGAAAACGGATGCGTAGTAAACGTTTTTATAAAAAGGCCTGTTCCTTGGACGATAGACGGCGTGCAGTATTTTGATATTGTTACCCCGTATGGCTATGGCGGACCGTTGGTTATCCACTCCACAAACAAGCAAAAACTTATCAAAGCCTTTTTAGAAAACTGGATGGAGTATTGCAAAAAAGAAAATATTGTTTGTGAATTTGTAAGATTTCACCCACTGCTGCAAAATCATCTTGATTTTAAAGAGATATATGATTCATCCTTTAACCGATATACATTAGCAATTAAATTGGAAGAAGACTTTTTTGCAACACAATTTTCTTCAAAATGCCGTAACACTACAAGAAAAGCAGAAAAATTAGGTTTGACCGTAAAGGTTGATGAGTCTTGCGAGGATTTGGAAGCCTTTGTAAAGGTTTATTATCAAACCATGGAAAAGGATAATGCAGACGATTTTTATTTCTTCCCCTTAGAATACTTCAAAAAGATGAAATCTGTTTTGGGCGATAATTTAATTCTTGTTAGCGCCATGCTTGATGATGAAATTGTATCTGCATCTCTCTTTGCTATTACCGGAAAATATATGCACTATCACCTCTCCGGCACCAACCCCAAATATTATAATTATTCAGGCAATAACCTTGTTTTAAAGGCTGCTGCCGACTGGGGTGTAGCACACGGGCTTGAATGGTTCCACCTTGGTGGCGGTGTTTCCTCTGACCCGGAAGATTCTTTGTATAAGTTCAAAAGAGCATTTGCCAGAGAAGAACAAAACTTAAAAGAGTTTTGGATTGGCAAAAAAATATATAATGAAACTGTATATGATTTATTGGTTGAAAAACGAACTGCTTCGAAAGATTTAGATAAAGATTCAACCTTTTTTCCAAAATACAGAGCATAAGATTAATTTAATCTTAAACCCGCGCAAATAGTGCGGGTTTTTATATTCATTATGATAATTGAACATTTTAATGTATTATGGTATAATATATTAGTATTGAATATTTGTTTTGCTGTTTTTAAGGGAGAGTTTTATGAAAAGTAAAAAGGTTTTAAGCATATTATTGACTTGGGTTGTTCTTTTCTGCTGTGTAAATCCGACTTTTTTTGTTAAGGCTTCTACAATAGAGGCTAAAGTTTTTGCACAAAGTTATATTCCCGAGGCAGATACACTTCCCTCTAATGATGAGCTTTTTGAGGGCTATGCTATAAGCGAATTTGAAAACGAAATATATGGCGAACTTGCCCCCTTTGGTGTGGCGGCAGGCAATCGGCTTACAGGTTCAACTAAACGCCTTTATGATATACTTAAACCTAAAATAGAAGCAATTGCAAACGGCACACGCACCTCTGCCGAAATCGAAATCAAACCTAGTGATATTTTAACAAAACTATCATGGACTAAAAAAGAACTCGGCCTATCTGTTCTTGCACAAAACGGCAAATATACCAAACAGGCAACAAGAAAAGTGGGTGATGAACTTAACGAGCTTATCAATCTCGATGCACTTTTGTCTGCTATGATTGCAGATATGCCGTATGATATTTATTGGTTTGATAAAACAGAAGGCATATCATATTATTTTGGCTTGTCGGGCAGTGATGATAAGATTAACTTGGTTTCCCTTACCTTCTGTTTTTATGTTGATTTTAATTATTCAATTAACGATAATTACACCTTAAACCCTGCTAAAACCTCGATTGCAAAAACTGCGGTTGCCAATGCAAAAGCCATTGTTGAACAACACAAAAACAAATCAGATAAGGATAAGCTTATCGCCTATAAAAACGAAATTTGTAATCGTGTTACCTATAACGATTCTGCCGCAGAGTATGGCTCATCATATTATGGTATGGACCCTTGGCAGCTAATATATGTTTTTGATAATAATCCAAACACTAACGTTGTTTGCGAGGGCTATTCTAAAGCCTTTCAATATCTTTGTGAGCTTTCTGATTTTAGCGGCGATGTTTATTGCTACAACACCCTTGGCACTATGGATGGTTCTGCACATATGTGGAACATTTTAGAAATTGACGGCAAACATTATATGGCAGATATTACCAACTGTGATTCAGGCAGTATCGGATATCCCGATAAGTTGTTTTTAAAAACCGGAACGCCATCAAACAACAAGCAAACCTATACCTTCGGCGTATCCAAAAAAAGCATAGTATATACCTTTTACGATAGTCAGAAAGGTTTGTTTTGCGACGGATTTCCGCTTTTGTCGGGTGAGGTTTATATACCACAAAGTACTCTTGATTTTACCAAAACAACTGCAAAATCAATATCACTCCCCTTGAGCAAAAGCAAGAAGTTTGGCTTTGCTGTTTCAACCCTTCCAAATTGGATGGCAGATGCAGGTTATTCTATAAAATACCGTACAACCATTTCAAACTCCACCACAACCTATTACGCAGCAAACAACAATAAAGAGGTTGATATTAAAAATTATGCCAAAAAGGTTGGCACCTACTATCTTTATCAAAATGCATATCTTATGCATAACAACGAGGTTTATAAATCAAAAACTCAAAAAATCAAAATAACAATCAAAACTCCGATTGTTATTTCTACAAAGCCTAAAACAACCTATACAAAACAAGGTTGCACCGCAAAAACAACCGTTAAAGCAACAGGCGATGGACTTAAATATGCCTGGTACTATAAAAACTCAGGCGCCAAAAAATATTCCAAATCTTCTATTACCTCTGCTACCTATTCTGTGAAAATGGCTTCTGCCTCAAAAAATCGTACTGTTTACTGTGTTATAACTGATAAGTATGGTAACAAACTAAAAACAAATACAGTATATTTGAGAATGGCGGCTACCATTATTACTCAACCGAAAACAGCATACGCAAAAATGGGAGCCACCGCAAAGACAACCGTAAAAGCAACGGGCGACGGACTTAAATATACTTGGTATTTTAAAAACTCAGGCGCCAAAAAATATTCCAAATCATCCGTTAAAACTAAAACCTATTCCTGTAAACTTACAAAAGCCTCTAAAAACCGTAGAATTTTCTGCATTGTCACCGATAAATACGGTAAAAAGGTGCAAAGCAAAACAGTTTATATCAAAGCAAAATAGCAAAACAAAAAACTCGGCTTTTCGCCGAGTTTTTTGATATATACATAAAAAAGAAATAACCCTTGACCGATGTTTCTTTACACATCTCATACTGGTCAAGGGTTATTTCTGTTCACTCTTAATATCTAACATCTTTTTATTGTACCTCTCTTTCTTTTAGATGCCCCTTTTTATACCTTCAATAATGCACTTAGTTATTCACTCGTAAAGCGAGTTGCTTTGATGCTTTGAACTGCTTTAAGGGGGTTATTTAAAACTCTTTATTCTTTGGCCATTGTTTTTTGCGAAAAAGTTTGTTTTGTTTATAGTTTTTATTTTGTCCTATGCCAAAGAGTAAAAGAGTGGTTATCTGTACATTGGAATCACCTTATCCCTTTCTTTGACTATACTATATCATATTGTCACTTAAATTTCAATATGTAATATTGTGCAAAATTAACCTCTAAAACTTATGCAATATATAGAAATATGTGATATTTGCACAAATTTGTTGACTTAAATGCCTTTTTATCGTATAATTGTATTGTTAGGGCAATAAAAAGCCTAATATTAGTAGGCGTATCAGATATAATGAGCAGCGAAGTGAATTCACTTCGTTGTTTTTCGTTAATAGTCATTTATTGTTGTTTGCATTGTAGAGGAGGCGTTGTGCCTCCCTCCTAGTTTTCCTCTTTCGCCTAGACCCATTCAAATATTTACGGGAGGGGAAACCTCTCCCCTACGGATTGTTCGTGTTTGTTTACGCTTGGAATTGGAACACACCACGTGTGAGTTGTTAAACAAGTACAAATTTCTTGCCTTCGTGGTATAAGTGATATTATACGCATAATATTAGTTCGGAATTTAAACACACCACGTGTGAGTTGTTAAACAAGTACAATTTTCTCGGCTTCGTGGTATTGGTGATATCATACGCACAATATTAATTCGGAATTGGAACACACCACGTGTGTCGAATGCAAGTCTTTTTGGTCGATGATAAAAATATTTTAAATGTTTGAACTCCTTTTTTTAGGTAATAATTTTTTTGTAAGATAAAAAAGGGAGTGTAAATGGTTTGCAGTATGGTAAGGTTGTAATATGTGGCGTTGATACATCAACTCTTCCTGTGCTGAGCGAGGCGCAAAAAGAGGAACTTTTAAAAAGAACAAAAAACGATGATAAAATAGCAAGAAATGAACTCATACAGGGCAATTTAAGATTGGTTTTAAGTGTTATAAAGCGTTTTGCAAGTAGAGGCGAAAACCCCGATGATTTGTTTCAAATTGGCTGCATCGGCCTTATAAAAGCTATCGATAACTTTGATATAACCCAAAACGTTCGATTTTCCACATATGCCGTGCCAATGATTATTGGTGAAATTCGCCGTTATTTAAGGGATAACAACTCGATAAGAGTTAGTAGGTCAATTAAGGATATGGCGTATCGTGCAATGCAAGCAAAAGAAAAACTGACTGCCGCTTTTGGTCGCGAGCCAACAGTTGGTGAACTGGCAAAGGAAATCGGCGCGGCACGAAGCGATGTGGTTTTGGCGCTGGAAAGTATAGTGGAACCGGTTTCCTTGTATGAGCCGGTTTTTTCGGACGGTGGCGATACAATATATGTGTTAGACCAGGTGGGTGATAAAAGCGATGAGTCAGGGTGGATTGAAGAAATAACCTTTAAAGAGGCAATGAGAAACTTAAGCGAACGCGAAAAAAAGATTCTAAATCTTCGTTTTTTGCATGGTAAAACACAAATGGAGGTCTCAAAAGAAATAGGAATTTCACAAGCACAGGTAAGTAGACTTGAAAAAGGTGTTATAGATAAAATCAAAGGTTGATTTGCCACAAAATAAGATAGTGTGTTTTTAGCCAACTCCCTGTTTGGAGTTGGCTTTTTCTTTGTGCTAAAATGTTGCAATTTTTCTGTTTTGCGGGTCCGATTGTTAAAATTTTATCAAATGTGTCGAATTTTGTGCAGAGTGAATAAAAAAGTTTGTTAGTATATAGCATATATTTCTTGTAGATTTTATATAAAAGTTGTGCTATAATGATTATAACTGAAAATGCGCGTATTAGCGTTTTTTGTTATATTTATAAATCCAAGGAGGATTCTTGAAATGGATGAGAAAAAATCCCTTCCCTTCAAAGGTACACCCGAGCAAGAAAAAGAGCTTCTTGCGGTTATCAATGAAGGCAAGACCGAAAAGGGCGCTTTGATGGCAATCATGCAAAAAGCGCAGGACATTTACGGTTATCTGCCGATTGAGGTTCAAACCATCATCGCCAGAGAGCTGGAAATTCCGTTGCAGGAGGTTTACGGCGTTGCCACCTTCTATGCTCAGTTCTCACTTTATCCAAAGGGAGAATACAAAATCTCTGTATGTCTTGGTACCGCTTGCTACGTTAAGGGCGCGGGCGATATTTATGAAAAGTTGCAAGAGCAGCTTGGTATTGCAGGCGGAGAATGCACACCTGACGGTAAATTCTCACTTGAAGCTTGCCGTTGTATCGGTGCTTGCGGACTTGCACCTGTTCTTACCGTTAATGAGGATGTTTACGGTCGATTAACGGTAGATGACGTTGAAGGAATCCTGGCTAAGTATAGATAAGCTATGATGACCGAAATTTCCCTTAATATTTTAGATGTTGCAGAAAACTCGGTTAAAGCGGGCGCGACCCTTACCGAAATATCTGTTACGGCAGATAATAAAAGCAACCAACTCACAGTTATCATTAAAGATAATGGTTGTGGTATGGATGAAAACCAGCTTGCAAATGTTACCGACCCTTTTTTCACAACACGCACTACGCGTAAGGTTGGACTGGGTATCCCCTTTTTTAAAGAATCGGCAGAAGCGGCGGGCGGCAGCTTTAAAATAACCTCAAAGGTATCTGTTGGAACAACGGTTACTGCCAAGTATGAACTGAATCATATCAACCGTATGCCGATGGGTGATATCGCATCAACCATACATACTTTGGTTACAATGCATGAGAAAATGGATTTTCTGTTTACCTATCGTATTGACGAGAATGAGTTTGTTTTAGATACCAGAGAGTTCCGTGAAATTCTTGGCGGAATATCTTTTAAAGAGGCAGAGATTAGCAACTATATAAGGGATTATCTTAAAGAAAATATCGCTTCGGTGGGCGAGGAGTTTTAACTTAAACCGCCGAAAAACACTGATGTTTAGGAGGATAACTAATGAAAACGCTTGAGGAACTCAAAGCAATTCGCGACAAAATGAAAAATCAGGTTGGTATTCGTGGCGAGGAAGAAAATGCTACCCGTGTTGTTGTTGGTATGGCAACCTGCGGTATAGCTGCCGGCGCACGTCCTGTTTTAACCGCTTTTTCTGATATGGTTCAGGAAAAAGGCTTAGGTAACGTTTCTGTTACACAAACAGGTTGTATAGGTCTTTGTATGTACGAGCCTATCGTTGAGGTTATGGAGCCCGGTAAGGATAAAGTAACATACGTTAAAATGACTGCTGAAAAAGCAGAAGAGGTTGTAAATCTTCACCTTGTTGGTGGTAAGGTTGTAACCAAATACACAATCGAAAGTAATAAATAAGGGAGGAAAAAACTATGTATCGTTCACACGTTTTGGTTTGCGGTGGTACAGGTTGTACTTCCTCCGGAAGCCAGGCTATTGTTGCCGCTTTAGAGAACGAAATTCAAAAAAGCGGTCTTGCAGAAGAGGTTCAGGTTGTAAAAACCGGTTGCTTTGGTCTTTGTGCACTTGGCCCGATTATGATTGTTTACCCAGAGGGTACCTTCTACTCAATGGTTAAGGAGGAGGATATCCCTGAAATCGTTTCTGAGCACTTGCTCAAGGGTAGAATTGTTTCCCGTTTGGTATATGATGAAACAGTTGCTGATAACGGCATTAAATCTCTTAACGAAACCGACTTCTACAAAAAGCAAGAGCGTGTAGCTCTTAGAAACTGCGGTGTTATCAACCCTGAAAACATCGATGAGTATATCGGCTGTGATGGTTACGAGGCTCTCGGTAAGGTTGTTACCACTATGACCCCTGATGAAGTTATCGAAACTATTTTGGATAGCGGACTTCGTGGTCGAGGCGGCGGCGGATTCCCCACAGGTCTTAAATGGAAACTTGCTAAGGGCAACGATGCTGACCAGAAATATGTTTGCTGTAATGCTGACGAAGGTGACCCAGGTGCATTTATGGACCGTTCAATTCTTGAGGGTGACCCCCACGTAGTATTAGAGGCTATGGCTATTGCGGGTTATGCAATCGGCGCAACACAGGGTTATATCTACATTCGTGCAGAGTATCCTATCGCGGTTGACAGACTTAATGTTGCTATCAAACAGGCTCGTGAATATGGTCTTTTAGGTAAAAACATTTTTGGTACCGACTTTAATTTTGATATCGAGCTCCGCCTTGGCGCAGGCGCATTCGTTTGCGGTGAGGAAACAGCTCTTATGACCTCTATCGAGGGTCATCGCGGTGAGCCTAGACCTCGTCCTCCTTTCCCTGCAGTTAAGGGCCTTTTCGGTAAACCTACCATTCTTAACAACGTTGAAACATATGCAAATATCCCCCGTATAATCTTGCTTGGTGCAGATTGGTTCAAATCAATGGGCACAGAGAAGTCTAAGGGTACTAAAGTATTTGCTTTGGGTGGTAAAATTAAAAATACCGGTCTTGTTGAAATTCCTATGGGTACAACTCTTAGAGAGGTTGTTGAGGAAATCGGCGGCGGTATTCCTAACGGCAAAACCTTTAAAGCGGCTCAAACAGGTGGGCCTTCCGGTGGGTGTATCCCTGCAGAGCATATTGATATTCCGATTGACTATGATAACCTTATTGCTATCGGTTCTATGATGGGTTCAGGCGGACTTATCGTTATGGATGAGGATACCTGTATGGTTGATATCGCTAAGTTCTTCCTTGAGTTTACTGTTGATGAGTCTTGCGGTAAGTGTACTCCTTGCCGTATCGGTACTAAGAGACTTCTTGAAATGCTTGACAAGATTACAAAGGGTCAGGCAACCTTAGAGGATATCGACAAGATGGAAGAACTTTGCTACTACATTAAAGATAACTCTCTTTGCGGACTTGGTCAGACTGCACCAAACCCTGTGCTTTCAACTCTCAAATTCTTCCGCGATGAGTATGTATCTCACGTTGTTGATAAAAAATGTCCTGCCGGCGTATGTAAGGATCTTCTTTCCTACAGCATCATTAAGGATAAGTGCTTTGGCTGCGGTATGTGTGCTAAGGCTTGTCCTGCAGGTGCAATCGTTAAGACAGATTATGTAGCACCCGGCAAGAAGTTGCCTGCTTACGAAATTGATACTGCAAAGTGCGTTAAGTGCGGTGCATGTGTTGGCACTTGTAAGTTTAAGGCTATTGTTAAGGAATAAGAAGGGAGTGTGCCAAAATGGATAAAATAAATATTAAAATTAACGGTATGCCCCTGAGCGTACCCGCAGGCACCACAATTCTAGAGGCTGCTAGAGAGATGGGTATTGAAATTCCTACCCTCTGCCATATGAAAGATATGAACGAAATCGGTGCTTGCCGTATTTGTGTTGTTGAGGTTAAGGGAGCACGTTCACTGGTTGCTTCTTGCGTATACCCCGTAAACGAGGGTATGGAGGTTTTCACAAATTCTCCTAGAGTTTTAAACGCACGTAAAAAGACCTTAGAACTTATCCTTTCAACCCACGACCGCAAGTGTTTATCTTGCGTACGTAGCGGTAAGTGCGAACTCCAAACTCTTTGTAATGAGCTTGGTGTTGAGGATGAGGGCAAGTATGATGGCGAGCGTAAAGAGCATACTATTGATACAAGTGCCGCTCATATGATTCGCGATAACAATAAATGTATTCTTTGCCGTCGTTGTGTTGCTGCTTGCCGTCAACAGTTTGTTGGCGTTATCGGTCCTAATAACCGCGGTTTTGAAACTACAATTGGTTGTGCTTTTGAGCAAGACCTTAACTCTGTTGCGTGTATCTCCTGCGGTCAGTGTATTGTAAACTGTCCTACAGGTGCGTTAGCAGAGCGTGACGATACCGACAAGGTATTTGAGGCTTTGGCAGATCCAACCAAGCATGTTATCGTTCAAACTGCTCCTTCTATCCGCGCAACATTGGGCGAGTGCTTTGATATGCCTGTTGGCACTAACGTTGAGGGCAAAATGGTTGCCGCTCTTCGTCGCCTTGGCTTTGATAAGGTGTTCGATACCGACTTTGCAGCCGACCTTACAATTATGGAAGAGGCTAACGAGTTTGTAGAGCGTGTTAAAAACGGCGGCAAACTTCCGCTTATCACTTCCTGTTCACCAGGTTGGATTAAGTTCTGTGAGCTTTATCATCCCGATATGATTGAAAATCTTTCAAGCTGTAAGTCACCTCAACAGATGTTTGGTGCGGTTATCAAAACTTGGTATGCTGAAGCAAACGGCATTGATCCTAAGGATATCGTTTCTGTTTCTATTATGCCTTGTACCGCTAAAAAGTTTGAGATTGACCGTGACGACCAAGCTGCTGCAGGTGTTCCCGATGTTGATTTTTCTCTTACAACTCGTGAGCTTGCTCGTATGATTGAGCGCGCCGCTATCAAATTCACCAAGCTTCCCGACGAGGAGTTTGATAATCCTCTTGGCGAGTCTACCGGTGCTAGCGTTATCTTTGGTGCTACCGGTGGTGTTATGGAGGCCGCTCTTCGTACCGCAGTTGAAACCATCACAGGTAAAGAACTTGATAATGTTGATTTCACCGCAGTTCGCGGTACCGCTCCTATTAAAGAGGCAACTCTTAATGTTGGTGGTATGGATGTTAAGGTTGCTGTTGCTAGCGGAATGTCTGCTGCACACGTACTTCTTAACCGCGTTAAGAATGGCGAACAATTCCACTTCATTGAGATTATGGGTTGCCCAGGCGGTTGTGTAAACGGTGGCGGTCAGCCTCATCAACCTGCTTCTGTTCGTAGTTTTGAGGACCTTAAGGCTATCAGAGCAGCAGCACTTTACAATGATGACGCTTCTAAGGCTATTCGTAAATCACACGAAAACCCAATGATTAAAAAGATTTATGCTGAGTATTTAGAGAAACCAGGAAGCCACAAGGCTCACAAGATTCTCCATACTAGCTATGTAGATCGTTCTAAAGATTATACTAAATAATTGCAGAGCATATAAAAATCTCCCGTTTGCATAAC
>JAZNIK010000006.1:0-11417 GCA_045577495.1 Acutalibacteraceae bacterium | reverse complement strand
GGGGCTCGTCCTTAGATGTTTGGTTTAGCATAATAAACCATCTTAAACAAAAGGGTGGTTTCAGGTTTGTTGCGCTTGATTTTCCCGGTTGTGGTAAATCTGCACTTCCCCTTGATGCTATGGATTTAAACGATTACACCGAGCTTGTTATTGAATTCTGCAGAAGGCTTAATATTGAAAGCCCGATTATATTTGGTCATTCAAATGGTGGCAGAGTGGCAATCTCTTTATCCGGTCAAGGCTTTATTAACCCCAAAAAGATGGTTTTGTTTGGCTCGGCGGGTATTAAATCAAAAACCACACCTAAAAAAGCGATTAAATTAGCCTCCTTTAAAACCGCAAAATTCTTTTTAACACTTCCGATAGTTAAAGATCACACCCAAGATTTACTTAATAAGGTTAGAAGATATTTCGGCTCAAGTGATTATAATAACGCTCCCGAGGTTATGCGTAAAACACTTGTTGCTTTAGTTAATAGCGATATTTCAAAACTACTGCCAAACATTAAGGCTTCCACCTTGCTTATTTGGGGGAGCGATGATACAGCCACACCTCTTTGCGACGGCAAAAAAATGGAAAAGCTTATCCCCGATGCGGGTCTATGCGTTTTTAACGGAGCAAGTCATTTTGCTCTTATTGAACGCGCAAATGAGGTAAATATCATTTTAGATAGCTTTATTTAGGGGGGATTTTGGTGAGTATTGGATTGCTTTTTTATCTTTTGATTTTAAGCATAGGTGCTATCTTTTCAGTTCAGCGACATATACAAATCTTTCAGCAAAACTCTTACTATCCGTCAAGATATTTCAAATGGCTAAAATCCTCGTTTTCAGTATATACTGCTATTTCGCTAGTTTTTGGTTTAATACTCACATTTTTAACCCTTATAGGATTTGAAATTCTTGTTATAGCCTTAGCTGGTATATCTCTAGTTGTGCGTATTTTAAGGCAACAAAAAATTCATAAAAACTCAATTAAAAAATTAGTTTATACAAATCGTGTTAAAAGACTTATAATAACCCTGGGCATTATATATTTGCTTTTATCAGTTATTTGCAGTTATATGATTGGATATATCCAAATACTTGTTTTTGTTGTAGTTATGGCTTTAACCCATTTTCCGCATTTTGTTATGTTGCTCTCTAATCTATGCAACAAACCCATTGAATCCTTTATCAACAACCGCTTTATAAAGGATGCTAAACGAATTTTAAAAGCAAACAAAAAACTTTTAACTATTGGTGTTACCGGAAGTTACGGAAAAACAAGTGTAAAATTTATTTTAAACAGAATTTTAAGCGAGGGCTTTAACGTTACCGCAACGCCCGAAAGTTTTAACACCCCAATGGGAATTGTTAGAACTGTTAGAGAAAGAATGAAACCCCAAACCGAAATCTTTATTGCCGAAATGGGTGCAAAAAACGTTGGCGATATTAAAGAACTTTGCGAGCTTGCTGACCCTACCCATGCAATTATAACGGCGGTTGGACCTCAACATTTAGAAACCTTTGGTTCTATTGAGAATGTAGCCAACACAAAATTTGAACTTGCTGACCATTGCCTAAACAAAGAAAGTGGTAAAGTCTATATCAACTGTGATAGTCTAGAGGCACTTAAAAAGGCAGAAACAATAGAAGATAAATCAAAAATCGTTTATTTTGGCACTAATAACAACGCCGACTGCAAAGCCGAAAACATAACCTTCTCCCCCGACGGCACTACCTTTGATGTTGTTTATAAAAGCAACAGATTTTCTTTAAAATGCAAACTTTTAGGAAAGCATAGCGTAACAAATATTTTAGGTGCAGTTGCTATGGCACTCGATTTAGGAATAAGCGAGAGGAATATAGCGTTTGCGGTTTTGTCACTTAAAACCGCACCGCACAGGCTAGAACTCAAGCCCTTTATAAATGGTGCCGTTTTGATAGACGATGCTTATAACTCAAACCCCGAAGGATGTTTGGAAGCGGTCAAAGTGCTTGGCTCATTTGAAGGTATGCGCCGAATACTTGTAACCCCCGGTCTTGTAGAACTTGGCGAAAAGGAATACGAATGTAACAAAACCTTGGGTAGCACCGCCGCAGACTACTGTGATGATATTATTCTTGTTGGTAAAAAACGCTCTGTTCCTATTGCAGAGGGTATAAATAGCACAAACTTTAAAAAAGAGCATCTGATTATTGCCGAAAGTTTTAAAGAGGCAATGGTTCATTTGCAAAAAATGACCGACCGCAACACAGTTGTTCTTTTTGAAAACGACCTCCCCGATAATTACGCGGGCTAATAAAGGAGTATTATTATGATAACAGATAACGGACTTATTAACGTAGCAGTATTTTTTGGTGGTGATTCTGTTGAACATGAGGTTTCAATTATTTCTGCCGTTCAAGCAATGACACACCTAAACCGTGAAAAATACAATGTTATTCCCATATATCTTGCTAAAAACGGAGAAATGTATACCTCTGCTTTAATGTTTGATATTGAAAATTTTAGAAACAGTGATGAACTTTTAACCAAAGCTCGTGCAATTACAATTTTTAATAAAGCGGGAACAGTTTTTGCAAAATCAGAAAAGAAAAATGATTTTTCAGGCAGAAAGCCTTTAAAACTTGATGTTGCATTGCCTATCGTTCACGGCACCAACTGTGAAGATGGAAGTTTACAAGGCTTTTTAGAAACCATTAAACTCCCCTACGCCGGTTGCGATGTTTTGGCATCATCTGTTGGTATGGATAAAGCAATTTTTAAAAGCGTTCTTCGCACCGCAGGTATTCCCGTTTTGGATTGCATTCGCTTTTCGGCAAGAGATTTTGCCTGCTATGACGACAATATAATGAATAAATCGATAATTCTATCGGATTTCCTTTAATTGTTAAGCCTGTTAACCTCGGCTCTAGCATCGGTATTTCTAAGGTGAATGCTAAGGAAGAACTTAAAGATGCTATCGACAAGGCTTTTTCTTTCTCAGAGTCTGTTTTGATTGAAAGAGCAGTACAAAATTTGCGTGAAATCAACTGTGCTGTTTTGGGTGATGCTAACGAATGCAAAGCCTCTCCTTGCGAGGAACCCTTTGGTGCAGATGAAATTCTTTCATACGAAGATAAATATTTAAACTCTGCAAAAAGCAGTGGTTCTAAGGGTATGGCATCATTAAAGCGCAGAATCCCCGCAGAACTTACCGAGGATATGACAAACACTATTAAAGAATATGCTTGTCGCACCTTTAAAGCAATCAAGGGTCACGGTGTTGCAAGAATTGACTTTTTGATGGATAGCGTAAGCAAAGAGGTTTTTGTTAACGAAATCAATACCATCCCCGGCTCCCTTTCATTCTATTTGTGGGAAGCAGAGGGTATGAAGTACACTGAACTTTTAGATGAACTTGTTTCTCTTGCCTTTAAAAGAGAGCGTAGCAGAGAAAACTTGAAGTTTGAAATTGATACAAAT
The DNA here is from genome assembly GCA_045577495.1 of Acutalibacteraceae bacterium. Classification (GTDB taxonomy): domain Bacteria; phylum Bacillota; class Clostridia; order Oscillospirales; family Acutalibacteraceae; genus UMGS1279. The sequence continues at coordinate 7,967 of JAZNIK010000006.1, read as the reverse complement.
ATTTTATCCCAATGTGGCTCTTTTGGAACAAAGGGCGCAAAGGGCAGTAAATTTTAGGAGATGCTTTTTTGACACATCTTTTATTTAAACTAATTAAAAATTCAAAAGACACACAAAATCCCACCGTTCGCCGCGGATACATAACCCTTGGCAGTGCGGTGGGTATTGCCTGTAATATTTTGCTTTTTGTTTTTAAACTTCTAATAGGCATACTTTCGGGCAGTGTTTCAATTTTGGCAGATGCATTTAACAACCTTTCGGATATCGGCTCGTCGGTGGTTACCGTTATTGGTTACAGATTATCTGAAAAACCCGCCGATAAAGAGCATCCCTTTGGTCACGGCAGAATTGAATATATGTCTGCAATGATTGTTTCTTTTTTAATTATTCTTGTGGGTGTTGAGCTTTTAAAATCCTCATTTAATAAGATAATCAACCCTACAGATTTAAAAATAGAAATCTCCACGCTATTAGTGTTAGTTTTTTCTATTTTGGTTAAGTTTTGGATGTTTATTTTTAATAGAAAAATCGGTAAAACAATTAACTCCACCGCCCTTGTTGCAACCGCAAGAGATAGCATTAACGATTCGATTTCTACCTCTGCTGTTTTAATTGCGATAGTTATAAATCTTATTTTTAAAATAAATTTAGATGCTTACATAGGTTTAGGTGTTGCCGCCTTTATTATTTATTCAGGTATCATAACAATTAAAGAAGCACTTGACCCGCTTTTAGGTCAACCACCATCTAATGAAACCATCAATTCAATAGTATCTGTAATAAATTCATATGATGAGTTTTTAGGTATACACGACCTTATTGTTCACGATTATGGTCCAGGTCGCTCTTTTGCATCGTTGCACGTTGAGGTGCCTTCAAATGTGGATATTGTTGCCTGTCACGAAACTATTGATGCCTGTGAAAAGCGTTTATTAAACGAACTAAATATGGAAGTTGTTATTCATATGGACCCAATAGTAACGGATGATGAATACACTCTTTCTGTTTCAAAAACTATATGTGAAGCGGTTGTGTCTGTTGATAATCGCCTCACTGTTCACGATTTTAGAATGGTTGGCGGTGAAAAACAAATCAATCTGATTTTTGATGTTGTTATTCCTGCCGATTTGAACGACAAAAATGAAAAACTAAAAGCAAAAATCGATGAAAAACTAAAGGCTATTGATAACAGGTACGAAACTGTTATAACCTTTGACCGAGATTACATATCAAGAATATAAGCGGGTGTTAAAAGTTGTTTGATGTAATGATTATCGGCGGTGGAGCCTCAGGCCTTGCAACCGCTATAATGCTTAAACAAAAGGCGCCAAAACTTAATATAGCAATTTTTGAACAGTTAGACCGCGTTGGTAAAAAAATAAGCGTAACGGGAAATGGCAGATGCAATATTACAAATCTGTCTATAAATGCTCAAAACTTTCATAGCAAAAACACCAACAAGGCAATAAATATTATAAACAGCTTTACTCTTGAGGATACTATTTCGTTTTTTTCTTCAATCGGTGTTGAAATCTGCTTTGAGGGTAACAAGGCATTCCCCCGCTCTTTTCAGGCTTCTTCGGTTGTTGATGCTTTAAGATTTTCGGCAGATAATTTAGGCGTTCACACATTTTCATCTATAAAGATTTTGAATATTACCAAAAAAGGTGAGATTTTTTGCATTAAAACAGATAACAATGGTTTTAACCCCGATATGCTAAAAGCAAAAGCGATGGTTATTGCCACAGGCGGTCTTGCGGGTGGTAGTAAACTTGGCTCTAATGGTGATGGATATAGGTTTTTAAATTCCTTTGGGCACAATATTCTACCCCAGTCCCCCGTTATTGTGCAGGTTAAAACCGAAAACCAGATTACAAAAACACTTAAAGGCATTAAGGTTAATGCCGAAGTTTCTGTGCTCGATAACAACAAAACTATATCCAAGGATTTTGGTGAAGTTCTTTTTTGCGATTATGGACTATCGGGACCACCTGTTTATCAACTTTCTCGCTATTGTAAATCGGGCTGTACTATTGCTCTTGATTTATTTAAAGAGTTATCTTATGAAGAACTTTCCGCATTACTAATTAAAAGGGTTAGTATTTTTAAGGGTCAACCTCTAACAGAGTTTTTTGCAGGTTTGCTCCACAAAAGGTTGGGACAAGCCGTTTTAAAAGAATGTGGCTTAAGCCTTTCAAATGCTTGTGATACAATAACCAAAAATGATATTTCAAATATCGTATCAATTTTAAAGGCATTTGAGTTTAAAGTTCTTGGTAATACAGGCTTTGTTAATGCTCAAGCAACCTCGGGCGGTGCGGATATTAACGATTTTGATAATAATCTTATGTCTAAAAAATGCGTTGGTCTTTACGCCGTTGGTGAAGTTTTAGACGTTGATGGCGACTGTGGCGGCTACAATCTTCAATGGGCTTGGAGTAGTGCTAACGCAGTCTGCAAGGGTTTAATCAAACGGCTTTTGGAGAAATAAAATGATAAAGCTACAAAATGTTTCCACCCCAATATCTTTAACGGCAGATAATTATAAAAACCATTTATCTTCTGTTTTAAAAATCGGGGAAGAAAAAATTAAATCGGTTAAACTTTTTAAAAGGTCGATTGACGCACGTCGTAAATCTGACCTTTGCTTTTGTGATGCTTTTTTAATAGAATTTATAAACGATAAAATACAAAATAATGCTTTAAAGCGTTTTAAAAACGCCTCACCATTTTCTAAAACTCCGTATGTTTGGAAAAAAGCAGTCCATTTGCCAAAACTCCCACCTATTATAATAGGTAGCGGTCCTGCGGGTTTGTTTGCGGCTATAACCTTTTGCAAGGCGGGTATTCCACCCATTATAATTGAAAAGGGTCAAACTGTTGATGAACGAACAAAATCGGTAGAAAGCTTTTGGAATGGTAAAAAGCTTAACCCCAACTCAAACGTTCAGTTTGGTGAGGGCGGTGCGGGTACATTCTCTGATGGGAAACTTAATACAGGAATTAAAGATATAAGGTGCCGCACAGTTCTCGAAACATTTTTTGAGTTTGGTGCAAACGAGGATATTTTAATCAAGGCAAAACCCCATATTGGAACCGATGTTTTGCAGAAAGTTGTTAAAAATATCAGAAAAGAGATTGAAGCACTAGGCGGAAAATATCTTTTTGAAACCGAGTTTTTAAAGCCAATTATTAAAAATGATAAACTTACCGCAATATTATGTAAGGACAAAAACGGTGAGTTTGAACTCGAATGTGAAAACCTAATTTTAGCTATAGGAAATTCGGCACGAGAAACCTATAAAACCCTTTGGGATAGCGGCGTTAATATAACACCAAAGCCCTTTTCTATAGGTGTTAGAATCGAACATTTGCAAGAAAATATTAACACGGCGCAATACGGTGATAATTATCCTAAAATCCTACCCGCCGCCGAATACAAGCTTGCAACCCATCTAAAAAATGGCAGAGGTGTTTATACCTTTTGTATGTGCCCCGGTGGTGTTGTGGTTAACTCCGCAAGTGAGGAAAACACCTATGTAACAAATGGTATGAGTTATCAAAGCCGAAGTGGTGTTAATGCAAACTCGGCTCTACTTGTGGGTGCAAACGAAAGTGATTTTAATCAGCTTTCAAACGGCACCCCCTTTGGCGCTTTGTGTTTGCAACAACAAATTGAGAAGGCTGCATTTGATGAAACGGGCGGCAAGGGTCTGCCCTTTCAAACTGTAGGCAGTTTTTTAGGGAATACAAAAAACAGTATTATTAAAAGCGTTACACCAACTGCTCTACCATCGGTTTGTGAGGCGGATTTTGATAAAATATTCCCCGAATATGTAACTAGCTCTTTAAAAGAGGCTTTAATTATATTCGATAAAAAAATAAAAGGCTTTGCCTGTGATGATGCGATTTTAACCGCACCCGAAACGCGAAGCTCTGCCCCTGTAAGAATAGTGCGTAACGAAGAATTTATGTGTAATTTAAATGGCATTTATCCTTGTGGTGAGGGCGCGGGATATGCGGGTGGAATAACCTCCTCGGCGGTTGACGGAATACGCTGTGCCGAGAAGGTTATAGAGTCAAAAATGCGGTAGACTTATGAAAGGAGCCATATTGTTTGAAACATTTTTCTTCAAATAAATCAATAAAGTTTTTTTTGCCTTATGCCAGAAAATTAAAAACATCATATGGATTACTAACTGTTTTATTATCTGCAGGTATTATTTTTGCAGTTTTACTCCCCACCTTAATTTCAAACAAAGGCAATTTATACTTAATCGGCGACCATATGACGCAACAAATACCCTTTATAAAAGAAAGTAGAAGAATGTTTCTTTCATGTCAACCTTTTTGGAGTTGGAACACCTTTTTAGGTGCAAATTTTTTAGGAACATATTCTTTTTATGTATATGGAAGTCCATTTTTTTGGCCGTTGCTACTTTTTTCAGAGGATAATATAGCACTCGGTATGAGTATAATGTTTATACTAAAGCATATTACCGCCGCATTGTTTGCTTATTTGTTTTTAAAACGTCATATTAAAAATCCTATGTTTGCGGTAATAGGTGGAATTTTATATGCATTTTCCTCTTTTACTATGGACTCAACATATTATTATCATTTTTTAGATGTTATAGCTTTTTTTCCACTTCTTTTACTTTTTATAGATGAGGTGTTAGAAAACAGAAAAAGCATAGGCTTAATATTCATTGTTATGCTATGTGCAGTAACAAATTATTACTTTTTTATCGCCACATCAATCTTTGTCTTAATATATTTAATATTTCGTGTGAAATATAGTGAAATTTATAAAATAAAAGATTTTGCAAGGTGTATTGTTTTTTATGTATTTGGTGTTTTGGCATCTATGATTGTTTTATTACCCTCGGCACTATGTATGCTAGAAACAACCAAAGCAACTGATAGTTATACAACTGTTTTAAATGGACTTTATTTATTTTTTATACAAATATTTGAAATACTTAAAGGTATTGTATTTCCTAGTGAGGGAGTTTTAGGTTCATCTTCTGGAATATTAGTTGCTAATTTTTGTTCGAACGCAGGATATATTATCTTTTTTGGCGCGTTTTTTATGTTTTCTGCATTTCAAATTAAGTCATCAAATTGGGATTTTAAACTTACAAAATTCCTATTTGTAATTTCTTTTATACCATTCGTAAACGGCATTTTCAGTTTATTTACAAACATAAATTATACTCGTTGGTGGTATGCTTTTACCCTTATTTCCATACTAGTATCATTAAAAGTTATTGAATTTTTTGAGAACAATCACGAATTATCATTAAAATATAATAGGCGTAGTGCTAAAGCAATAGTCTTAATTTTTGGTATAACTTTTATTATACCCCTACTATTTAAAATTTTAATAGTATATGTTTTAAAAGGGATTGATGGTATAGTTAGCTCATCTCTCGATAAGATAATAGTATCAGCAATAAATAATTCTAAACTATTTACACCCTTAACCACAAAAACCGTTTGTTATATAGGTGTTTTTTTGATAATGACGTTAGTAAACTATGTAATACTATATTTCTTTATCAAAGGCAAATGGATTTATAATGCAAAAAAAGTTTTGATATGTGTTTGTATTCTTTGTTTTACTACCTATAGTTTTTATTTGATAAACGAGACCGATGCCTTTAATAGTAAAATTTCTACATATCAAGGCTCACATATTTCTGCTAACGAACAGGTTGAATATGAAAGTAGAATCGAAAACAAAGGTTTTATGTCTAATTATTCAATGATTACGAACCGCCCTGCTATATCAACCTTTAACAGTGTTAAATCTCACGCAACAACACAGTTCGCCAGTTTAGTTGGTTATGAAATTAATGAGGAGCCAACCACAAAAGCATATTTTAATACAGATGCAATACAAGCGGTGTTATCAATATCAAAAATAAAAGATAAAAACTGCGGCGAAATAAATGCACAATACTATGTGCCTATGGGGTACTGTTATGATTATTATATTTTAGATAACGGACTTGAATTTACAAAAAATATTAAAGTGAATAATAAAAGAATTGAAACAATGGTTGGTGCTTGTTACATAAACGAGGAAACCGCTAGAAAGTTATCCAATATAATCAAACCATTAAATACTAAAATTAACTGGAAACAAAAAATTGAACAATTAAATAAAACCACTTCTACAAAAGTCAAAATGACTGGAAGCGGTTTTACTGCGACAGTATATGGTAATAAGGAAAGGCTTATATATTTCAGCGTACCAAACGACAATGGTTGGAAAGCCTATTTAAATGGAAAAGAAGTTGAAATATATACAATTAATGGTGGAATGATGGGAGTTGTTGCCCCATCAGGAAAAGCAAATTTTGAGTTTAAATTCATTACTCCGGGATTAAAATGCGGTACATTTATTACGGGTATCACTATATTAAATGTTTTAGTCTATTATTTGTTTTTGATTCTTAAATCACAAAAAACCACCACATTTTATATTAAAGATAGTGATACCGCAGAAAGTCGGTTTAGATAATAATCCTTAAAATCATATTGCTTTCCATCTATGCTAGGTGTTAAATCAACAAAAAACTTAACTCGTTTTTTATGTGTGGATTTTTCGGCATCTTTATAAATTATTTTAATAACTAATTGGTTGCCTTTTATCCTTACATAATTATAAATTGTTTTATTAAAAGACTGGTTTAATAGTTTTATGATTAGTTCACAATAAAAAAGTTCAAAGGTTTCATTAAAAAGTTCAAAGTCACCCTTTCCCCTAACCCTTGAAACAACCCTATATCCTTTACTTATAAGCCTAAATGTTATAGCACAAAGCATATTTCTAATATTATTTCCTAAATCAACCGACCGCTTGGTTTTATGAATTTTATCCAAATATATTGATTTATATTTTAAAAGTGATTCTTTTGAATAGTTGCTTTTTATTAAAAAATCAAAAACATCTTCGATAAGATTATTTTCAGACCCGATTTTTTTGGTCAAAAGATACATATTATCCCCTCTTTTTTAGTGTTATTTTGCCCATTAAAATGAAAATTAAAAAAAGGGACTAAAACTTAGTTAAAATTTAAACAAAGTTCTTGAAAATTCAGAGCAAAAAGGTTAAAATAATAATAGAATTTTTTAGGAGGTTCAATATTATGGTTAAAGTTGCTATTAATGGTTTTGGCCGTATCGGCCGTCTGGCTTTCCGTCAGATGTTTGGTGCAGAGGGTTATGAGGTTGTTGCTATCAACGATCTTACCGATGCAAAAATGCTTGCTCATCTTTTAAAATACGATTCTGCTCAGGGTCGTTATGCAAAGGCTGACACAGTTGTTGCTAAAGATGGCGCAATCGTTGTTGACGGCAAAGAAATCAAAATCTATGCAGAGAAAAACGCTGCAGATCTTCCTTGGGGCGAAATCGGCGTAGACGTTGTTTTAGAGTGCACAGGTTTCTACTGCTCTAAAGACAAGGCACAAGCTCACATCGATGCTGGTGCTAAAAAGGTTGTTATTTCTGCTCCTGCAGGTAAAGACCTTCCTACTATCGTTTACAGCGTAAACGAGGATACTCTTACAGCTGATGACAAAATCATCTCTGCTGCATCTTGCACAACTAACTGCTTAGCTCCTATGGCTAAGGCTCTCAACGATTATGCTCCCATCCAGAGCGGTATCATGGCAACAATCCATGCTTACACAGGCGATCAGATGATCCTTGACGGTCCTCACAGAAAGGGCGACAAGAGACGTGCACGCGCAGGCGCAGCAAACATCGTTCCCAACTCAACAGGTGCTGCTAAAGCTATCGGCCTTGTTATCCCCGAGCTCAACGGCAAACTTATCGGTTCTGCTCAACGTGTTCCCGTTCCTACCGGTTCTACAACTCTCTTAGTTGCAGTTGTTAAGGGTAAGGACATTACTGTTGAAGGCGTTAACGCTGCTATGAAGGCTGCTTCTTCTGCA
>JAZNIK010000005.1:0-59371 GCA_045577495.1 Acutalibacteraceae bacterium | reverse complement strand
CCTTATCAGCATTGATAATGTCATAAGTGTTGATGGTATTGTATTGAGCTGTTTTAACGCCCTTGATGTTAGCTGCACTCTTGATTACAAAAGCATCATTTGTGTCTAAAACAATCAAGGTTTTGCCGGTAGCGCCAATTGCACTAAGGCAATCAACCATAGTTTTGGTTTTAAAGCTATCCATTTTAATCTCGCTCATAACGATAAGAGATTTATTCATAACCTTATCAGATAAAGCAGATTTTAAAGCAAGCTGTCTTACCTTCTTATTTAATGAATAAGAATAATCTCTGGGCTTCGGTCCTAAAGCTACGCCGCCGTGTCTCCACTGAGGAGCTCTTGTTGAGCCCTGACGAGCGTGACCTGTGCCCTTTTGTCTCCAAGGCTTACGTCCACCGCCGGAAACTTCTGTACGGGTCAAAGTGGATTGGGTGCCCTGACGCTGATTTGCAAGGTAGTTAACTACTGCTGCATGCATTACAACTGCGTTGGGCTCGATTCCAAAAATAGAATCCTTAAGCTTAATTGTTCCAACCTTTGCGCCGGTCATATCCAATACTGCTGTACTAGGCATATTCTTGCACACTCCTTCCCTTAGGCTTTAACGCTGTTTTTAAGAACAACAATTCCGCCCTTGGGACCAGGAATGGCACCCTTAACTGCGATTATGTTGTTTTCAGCGTCTACCTTAACTACATCGAGGTTTTGAACTGTTACGCGCTCAGCACCAAGATGACCTGCCATTTTCTTACCCTTCATAACACGTGAAGGAGTTGAACAAGCGCCTAATGAACCACCGTGTCTTGCAACAGGACCGGTACCGTGCGACATCTTAAGACGTGCAAAGTTCCAACGCTTGATTACGCCTGCGTAACCCTTACCTTTACTTGTACCGGTTACGTCTACGCGCTCACCCTCGGCAAAAACGTCTGCCTTTAAAATATCGCCTACGTTAACTGCTGAGATGTCTTCCAGACGGAATTCGCGAAGCACCTTTTTAGGAGCTACGTCACCTTTTGCAAAGTGACCCTTCTGGGGTTTGTTTACTTTAGAAGCTTTAAGGTCTTCAAAACCAACCTGTACTGCTTCATAGCCGTCGTTCTCTACTGTTTTCTTCTGCACAACCACGCAAGGGCCTGCTTCGATAACGGTTACAGGAACCACGTTTCCGTTTGCAACAAAAAGCTGAGTCATACCAAGCTTTTTGCCTACTAAACCTTTTTGCATTTTATTTTTCCTCCTTATTGGTTATTGGTTGACATTTCTGCCAACTTGACCAGTCGGCCGAGTTTATTAAACTTAAAGCTTAATCTCAAACTCAACGCCGGCGGGAAGCTCAAGACCTGTCAGAGCTTCAACTGTTTTGTTTGAAGGTCTGAGAATGTCGATAAGCCTTTTGTGAGTTCTCGTTTCAAACTGCTCACGGCTGTCTTTATACTTATGAACAGCGCGGAGAATTGTAACGATTTCCTTCTCGGTAGGCAGCGGTACGGGACCTGATACGCGAGCGCCTGTGCGCTTTGCAGTCTCAACAATCTTTTCTGCTGCTTGGTCTACCAAAGCGTGGTCGTATCCCTTGATACGAATTCTGATTTTTTCCTTAGCCATTTTGTGTCGCCTCCTTAAATTGTTGGCGGGCAAAACTTACACGGTGCCGGGTGTTTCAACCCTGCACATTTTAAAACCGGATAGGCTGGGGTCACAGTCTATGCCGGGAGACAGCAATTTCAGCTGTCGGTCAAAAGGGCCGCAAGAACCATTTTAACACTCTTTTAAGTTTCATCGCCCGGTTTAAAATCGGACATACTCCGCGGAAATTTCCCGACTTAAAGTCGGCCACCTCCCGCATCAACGCACATCTGTACGCATACTACTACGCATAACGTACCTAGGTATAATAACATATATTTTTTTAAAAATCAAGTGTTTTTTTAATTTTTTTAAAATTTTTTTGTTTTTATTTTTTTAATTAAATTTAAAGTAAAAACGCACGAAGGCAAAAGTCCTCGCGCGCGTAGGCGTATATATTATATAAGGAATAGGAGCGAAAAGTTTGCTAACGCTGATTACGACAGTTTTTTCTAAACTCGGTGGGCGAACAACCATATGTTATTGTAAATTGCTTAGAAAAATAATTTTGGTCATAAAATCCGCATTCACCCGCTATTTCCTTAAAAGAAAGGTCGGTATCGCAAGCCAATTTACCTGCCCTCTCTAAACGAACCTGATTTAAATATGCGATTATTGTTATTCCGTATTTCTTACGAAAAACATTCATAATGGTTGATTTTGAGCAATCAAATCGCATAGCGATTTCATCTAAGGTTATAGCTTTTGCATAATTTTGATTTAAAAATTTTTTTATCTGTTCGGGTAGACTTTCTGCCTTTGTTGTTATTCGATTATGGTTTGTCATATGCTCTGCCACAATGCCCATAAGATGCACAAAACTTAAAAGCTTACCCGATGTTAAAACTGAGATTTTATTAAAATGCTCATTATATTCATCATCACTCGAAAACAAATGGCGACTTGATTTAAAAATCAGTTGGTCATTTTCTTTGTGTTCATCCTTAATCTGACCCATCATTAAATAGCCCGATAAAACGCCATAATGATAGATTGGGGCTACCCCCTCAAACAGACCGCAGCCACACTGATAAATATGCGGTTCTTTGCTGTTTTTTAACTGTTCACATGCTAAACGGTCGCACTGAATACAAGCTCTGCGAACAAAGTAATCACGCTGAATATACTTGCAAAACGGAGATAATTCTAAAGGATAAGCATATAGCTCCTCTCCATCAACACTATGTATAGACATACGAGCGCCCGAAATCTCGTGCAAATCTTTTAAAATCGATATTATATCCATACTATCACCACACACACAAATGCGATTTTATACTAATAATTGTACTATTTTTTATAGAAAAAGTCAAGTTTGCATTTTATAATATAAAGCATATAATGCAAAGGATGGGCTTATTTATGAAAAACTGTCTTGACCTTATAAATAATGCTATAAATAATTTCGAGGTTACCGGTGTACCCCGCGGTTGCATTCCTTATGGTAACGGTCACATTAACGATACCTTTTGCCTTATTTGTGATGAGGAAGACGGCACCGAATCCAGATATGTTATTCAAGCTGTAAATCGTAATGTTTTTAAAAATCCTCGCGAGGTTATGGACAATATCCAAAAGGTTACCGAGCATTTAAAAGAAAAAGAGTCCGACCCAAGAACAGTTTTATCCTTAATCCCTACACATAATCACAACTGCTATTATATAGACAAGCATAAAAACTGTTGGAGAATGTATAAATTCATCGAAAATTCTATATGTCTTGAACGTCCCGAACGCACATCTGATTTTTATGAGTCGGGCTATGCTTTTGGTAAATTTCAAAAAGACTTAACCGACTTTCCTGCAGAAACTCTTTATGAAGTTTTACCCAGATTTCACGATACAGTGAACCGTTACAAAAACCTTGAAAAAGCCATCAAGGCTGATAAGGTTGGCAGAGTTGCCTCGGTTCAAAAAGAGATTGAATTTGTAAGAGAGCGCGCTGATTTTTATAGTGTTTTGGCAGATGCAAATAAAAACGGTGATTTACCTTTAAGGGTAAGCCATAATGACACTAAGTGCAATAACGCGCTTTTAGATGATAAAACAAGAAAAGCGCTCTGCGTAATAGATTTAGACACTATTATGCCTGGATTTTCTGTAACTGATTTTGGTGATGCAATCCGTTTTGGTGCAAACACCGCAAGTGAGGACGAAAAAGACTTATCAAAGGTTGGTTTGGATATTGGTATGTTCACCGCCTTTGCCGATGGCTTTTTAACAGGCTCGGATGGTCAGCTTAAAAATAGCGAGATTATGCTTATGCCCGAGGGTGCAAAGATGATGACCATTGAATGTGGCATTCGCTTTTTAACCGATTATCTTGAGGGCGATACATATTTTAAAACAAAGTATCCCGAACATAATCTTGTTCGTTGCCGCACCCAATTTAAGTTGGTTGCAGATATGGAAAACCATTGGGAAACAATGAAACATATTGTATCAAAATACTGTTTATAAGTTTGGCGGCATTAAATAGCCAACAAAAAAACGGACGGGCCTTAACCTGTCCTATCAACATTCGCTTTCTCCCTATATATTCCCAAAAGAAAAGGTCGAGACGACATTCCCATCGTCTCGGCCTTTTCTTATATGTTATTTAAAAATTGAATTCCCATTACAGTCGCAACCAACAATAAGCGGAAAGTCCTTAAATTCTAGCCTTTTTATGCTTTCGGGTCCAAGGTCATCAAAAGCGATAACCTCACTTTCTGTGATGCATTTTGCCGCCAAAGCCCCTGCTCCACCGATGGCGCATAAATATATGGCTTTATTTTTAACTATTGAGTCAACAACTTCTTTATTTCTGACACCCTTGCCAATCATAGCGCAAAGCCCTCTATCCAAAAGTTTAGGCGCAAAGCTATCCATTCTAGAGGAAGTGGTTGGTCCGCAACTGCCTATTGCCAAGCCTTTTGGGGTTTCGGTAGGTCCCGCATAATAGATAACCGCATTTTTTAAAACAAACGGTAATTTTTTATCATTTTCAATTAGTTCAACTATTCTGGCGTGAGCGGCATCCCTTGCCGTATAGACCCTGCCTGATAAAAGCAATTTATCGCCACATTTAAAGTCTTGCAATTTTCCCTTAAGCTGTGAAGTGTTTACACAAAACTCACTCATTCTCTTGCGCTCCGCCCTCAATGATTATATCAGATGACTCAGCCTCTAGATATTTAATTTGACTCTCTAATCTCTCACGCGAATCGTTAAGAGCATCTGTTAGCGTAGCAAGGTCGGTAGCAAATTTTTCAGCCGACTGTGAAACACCGTTTTTAAGTTCCAAAAGTTGCTCGCTTGCTTTGTTTGTGGCATCTAATTGGCGCTGCGAATATTCCGTAACCTCTGCCGCATATTTTTCTGCTGCCGCAATCATTTCATCCGAGTTTTGCTTAGCAACCAGATACATAGTGCCAATGCTAACGCTCATTTTTTCTATCTCGGCTTCTTTATCGCGATAATACGAAACCTCTTTTTCCATTTCTGCTAAGCGTTCATTTAGTTCCTCTGCCGATTTTTGAGCCACTCCAAGCTTGTCCTTAAGGTCTGAAATTTGCTTTAAGCTTTCCTGTTCTTTTGATGCATATTCTTTATGAGTTTCATTCAGATACTCGATAACATCGCCCTTATGAAACCCAAAAACGCTTGTACGAAAGCCTACCTTTGGCATAATTTCACTTCCTGTTCTTTATTTTATTATAATTTTAGCTTTTAAAGGAATGTTTAGAGAGCAATGCCGCTCTCTCTTCCCAAAGATTTTGAGATAAATCCACATAGTAGGTATGCGGTTTTTCAAAACGTTTTACCTCATCCCACAGGGTTTCAACCTGTTTTTTGCAATACTCTGCCGATTCGGCAACGGTTGGCGAATCATATAAGCAAACGCCCTTATCAAAAATGCGTACCGCTAAGGGCTTTGCTGTAAAGTTTTTAATGGTTTTTCTTTTCCAGGTGTGAACAGGGTCAAAAATCTCATGCGGCTTTGTATCATCAATAACCTCGTGATGCAGGGTTATAACATCGGCAATAGCCTTACCTGTTTCATTATCAAAAAGGCGCCATACCTTTTTAAAGGATGGGATTGTGATTTTTGCGGTATTTTCGCTAATTTTGATTTTGGGAACTATATTGCCCTCTTTATTCTGTGTTGCCACAAGCTTATAAACTCCGCCGAAAACCGCCTCCGAGGATGCAGTTATAAGTCGTTCGCCAACGCCAAAGCTATCAACTGCAGCGCCCTGTATCAACATATCTCTGATAAGATATTCATCTAAAGAGTTAGATACGCAAATTTTACAATCGGGGAAACCTGCATCATCCAACATTTTGCGAACCCTTTTGGTAAGATAAGTTATATCACCGCTATCAATTCTAACACCTAGCGGACGATATCCCTTAGGAACAACAACCTCGTTAAAAACTCTGATTGCATTTGGTATACCTGATTTTAAAACATTATAGGTATCCACCAAAAGCATACAGCTATCGGGGTATTGCTCGGCATATATTTTAAATGCTTCATACTCACTTTTATACATTTGAACCCAACTATGAGCCATTGTGCCTGATGGTCTAACCCCAAAATCCTTTGCAGATTTAACACAAGAGGTTCCAACACAACCGCCAATTATAGCGGCGCGTGCGCCATAAACCGCGGCATCATAACCATGTGCTCTTCTTGCGCCAAACTCCAAAACTGCGCGACCCTCTGCCGCCCTTACAATTCGGTTTGCCTTTGTTGCTATAAGCGATTGATGGTTTACGGTAAGAAGCACCATTGTTTCAACCAAAAACGCCTGAATTGCGGGACCTCTAACCGTTACAATAGGCTCTTTTGGAAAAATAGGTGTGCCCTCGGGTATTGCCCATACATCACACTCGAATTTAAAGGTTGAAAGATACTCCAAAAACTCTTTGCCAAAAAGATTCAAAGACTCTAAATATTCAATATCCTCTTTTGTGAATTTAAGATTCTCAAAATACTCAATAAGTTGGCTAAGCCCCGCCATAATCGCAAAGCCACCGTCATCGGGTACCCTGCGAAAGAACATATCAAAATAGCATATAGTATCCCTATCCTCTGAATAGTAAATACCGTTTGCCATTGTAAGTTCATACAGATCCAAAAGCATTGTAAGATTTTCTTTCATTTTTCTCATCCCTAAAATTCAAACATATTAGTTATCCAAATTTGTGCGGTTTCTCACCGCCGTTTAACTGAAGATCGTTTTCTTTTAAAAGTCGACTCTCTTTAACCAATTCAAACAAAACCTCTTTATCCCCTGCCTCAACCGCAACAAGATATTTTTCAAGGTTTTTTATAAGCCCTTTAAGTTCGGTTGCCAAATTCTTTTTATTAGCCACAAAAAGCTCACTCCAAAGATTTTCATCAACAGAAGATACCCTTGATACATCGTGATAACTGCCGGCAGAATACCCGTTATGATTGCGGCTCATAGGGCTTTTCATATATGCTCCCGCAAGAACGTGTGGTAATTGCGAGGTAAAGGCAATCATACTATCGTGGTTTTGCGGAGTTGTAACCGTAATATTACTAACACCTATTTTCAAAGCCAACTCTTTAAGGGTTGATACAGCCGATTCGTCGGTTTCAGGGGTTTTGGTGATAATATAGCTTCGGTTAACAAAAAGGTCGTGCACCGAATTTTTAAAACCACTCACCTCACGACCTGCCATCGGATGCCCACCAACAAAACTAAGACCGTTTTTAAGACAAACTTCTTCACAAGCATCAGTAACAAGTTTTTTTACACCGCAAACATCGGTTATTATAGCACCCTTTTTAAAATATTGTGCGTTAGCTTTTATGTAATCTATTGTAAGTTCGGGCGATAGCGCCAAAAAGTAAATATCCGCCTCAGGCACACCATCACATATCTCATTAACTGCATTTTCTTTTAGCGCCAAATTTGAGGACTCTTTATTTTTTTCGCAACCGATAATATAGTGACCCGTATACTGTCTAAAGGCACGGGCAAGTGAACCGCCAATAAGGCCCAAGCCTATTATTGCAATTTTCATTTTATATCATCCTAAAACAATGCCGCCGCAATAAAACTAAAACTCCTAAACATATATTATGGGGCCTTAGCATTTGCGACAGCACTTAATACATTATTCGGTATCTTCTGCAAAATCAATATCAGAAATAACCACGTTAACGCGCGTAACGGCGCTACCTGTCATACCCTGGAGTTTTTCTTTAACCCCTACCTGTATTTTTTCTGCAACCTCGCCGACATTAGCGGTGTCCTTAACCTTAACATAAAGCTCGATATCTATAATATCGTTTTCGGTAGAAACGGTTACCGATTTAGTTGCGCCCTTTTTACCAAGAAAAGCGGCAACAGAAACAGGACGGTCTGCCATTGCGGCAACACCCTCGGTTTCTAATGCGGCCATCTCAGCCATACGAGCAATAACATCATTATTTATAGCTAAACCATAATTATTTGACATAAAAGTGTGCCTCCTATCATAAGCTACTTATAATATTATAGCACAAATTTCAAAAATCACAACTATTTCCTGTTAACAATTTTAATATTTTCCAAAGAAATTTCAATTCCGGAGCATACCGCATCCTGAATTTGTAGTATTTGGCTAGGCAAAAGGCTATCTGATTTTACAATAACATTTACATCCTTATCGCCTATTATTACCACTGTATCCTCAAAACCCTTTGCCTTAATTAACTCCTCTGTTGCCGACTCTTTCTCCATTCTATCGGCTATATCAGCAAGGCTTTGAACTACCTTAGCCTTTGCATCTGCATCCGCGTTGGCTTTGTTTGCCGCCTCCTCTAAAAGCGCAAGGGCATCCTCTCTTGCTTTTTTTCTGTTTTTTCTGGCGGTTTCAAAATAGCTGTCATCCTCACTGTTATCATCGCTCTCGGCAACAACACTCTCGTTCATAACATACTTTGTATCGCCAAGATTTTTTACAGAGGAATTCCCTGTAGTAGATATAAATCCTCCCGCACCTGAGGCATATTCCATATTAAGCCACACCGCCGCGCCTAAAACCAAAAGCAATGCCGCCATAACAAACTGTTTTTTACCGAAAATCTTTTTGTTTTTCATATATTTTCTCTCCTTAAACCTTTTAATAACGCTAATAACTGTTTTTCGGCGTGATACTTATTTTTCTATCCGCCACACCCAGCATAGAGGCAACCGCCTCTAAAATATGTTGCTTTGTTAGTTCGTTTATTCCATTTGATACAATAGCCACACCTCGCACACTGGGCTTTTTTTCGGTAACAATCAAAGCAGATTCTTTGCCGTTTTCACCCTCGATAATTATATATTCCTGTTCGGTTTTATGGGTTTGTTTTGTTGTAATGTCGCTACCCGTTTTATCCTCGGTTTCGTCCGAGTCGATTTTATTTTGGTCGGCATAAATATATTCATTCGAGTTTTCTAATGTTACGGCAACAATACATTTTTTATCCCCTGTAATTGCCATAACAAGCTCACTGACCTTGTTTTCCAACTGTTTGCAATATTCATCATCAGATTGATTTAAACTATCTGTTGATACTGTTGGCTTATCCTTTTGAATGGTTGAAGATAAGCCTATAAGTAAAATGCCAACAATCCCTATAATTATGATAATTTGCTTTTTTTTAAGTTTTGAAGTATGTTTTTGCAGTTTTAAAAAAATCCGTTCCATTTTATCCTCCTAACTCAAGGGGAATTCCTGTTTGATTTAAAACCATCCGTGCGGCTCTTTCGTAATCGTCATCATTTAATAAATATGCCACCGCTTTGGTAATATGTATGCTGTCATCTGATGATTTATCCGTAATGATCTCAATTTTTTTGCATTTTATTGAGTTTTCTGTAAAAAGTTTATTTATTGCATACTCTAGCGAAACCTTATCCAAAAAATTCGCCGTTGTGATATATTCTTTATTTTCCGTATTTAAAAAATCCGTCTCAAAATCATTAACAGAAATAGAAGTAAAACAGGATATAATACCTGCCACAACAAAAAGACCTATAGCAAATCTAAAGGACTTCATTGTGCTTGACCTTGGCACCAAAATCCATATTCCCGCCAAAAATACGGATAGCACCGACATTGTTTTAATGAAATTTAAAAACCATTGCAACTTAACTAGCCACCTTTAAAATAATGGTTGTGGATATAACAAATAAAAGCAATGTAAAGCAGACCGCACCTAAAAGAATACTAAGACAAAAATCAACCGCTCTGAATAGACCGCTTACCTTTGCTAAGCAAAAAATCTCGCACACTCCTAGGCACAACCACATTCCTAACCGCCAAATCAGAAGTTTTAACAAAAAGGGTAGTGCCAGCAAAACTATTACCACAACTCCGTAGATTCCCACTCCCGAACGTAGTAACCCTAAGCAACCTCTTGCGGTGTTGAGAGTTTCGGCAATAGCGGGTCCCATAATTGGTATGCTACCGCTTATAACCGCTTTTGAGGTTCTTATTCCTACGCTATCTGCCGCGGCGGTGATGGTAGTTTGTATAGACAATATACTTAAAAATACGGTTGTAATTATGCCCATAACCCATACGGCACATTTTTTTATCCATTCTGCAAAATTAAGCGCCGCCGATATGGGAGAAATGCTACCCATAATTCCAAGACTCATTGTGCTACTTGCTATTGGAACAAAACCAAAGGCTAAAAACTGCATTATTCCCTCTGCCGCGGCTAAAAGCAATGCGGAATAACCACCCGCTAGTTGAAGGCTTCCGCTAGATGCAACAACTCCGGCATAGACGGGCACAAAAGCAACCATAAAGGAGGAAACCCCCTTGATAGCCGCCTCGATGCCGCTAACCAAAAGATAAACAGGCTTTAAAAGAAAAATAACCGCAACAAAACAAGCAAAGACCGAAATATCGGCATTTCCGGTATCAATCATTAGCCCATCCACCGCCGAAAAAATAAGCAACACTCCAATTATTGCAACGATAGCAGAAAAAGGCTCCTTAAAATTTTGGGTTATAATTTCAAAGATAACAGAAAAAATATTTTTAGTGTTAAAACTAGCAAAAGACTGTGGGTTTGATGGGTCGATTCCAAAAGACTCTAAAGCATTTTTTATATCTTCAGATAGCAGATTGTTTAAATCCTCTACTCCACTTGCCGAATACTGCTTATTATAAAGCTCATTAGCATCACTTTCGGCTGCACTAACCCCCACAACCATTGTGCTCATAAGCGTAATGACAAATATTAAAACTATTATAACTTTTTTCATATAAGTGACAGTCCCGTCTGCAAAATGCCGCTTATAAGTGGTAATGATAAAAGGAAAATCGCCGCTCTACCTGCAAGTTCAACCTTACTAGAGAGTGATGTTTGTCCAAAATCTGTGCAAACATCGGTTGCGAATTTTGTTAAATAGCAAATTGCAAACGCCTTTAAAAGATAGGTGGTTAATTTCCCGTTAATTCCATAATCCTCAAGCATCAAAAATAATGTGTGCAAAGGAGAATAAACCTCTGAAATTATAAATACCAAAAGAATTGTACCCGCCGCCGCAGTTGCCAGCACAGCGTACTCGGGTCGATATGACTTTAAGAACAAAATTAAAACAAGACTTATAAATGCAAAAATAATTATCTTAACCATATTTACAGTCCAAAAAGGTCTTTGATTGTTTCAAATAAATCGGCAATCACCTGCACAACCATAAACAAAACAACCACCAGTCCTGCAAGGGTGGTAAGCATGGCTTGGTCCTCCCTGCCTGAGCGTATAAGCAACTGATTTAAAACCGCAACGATTATTCCGATTGCCGCAATTTTAAAAATAAAATCTATATCCATTTTTTCACCCTACCGAATCTGTCAACCTAAATTATAAGAACGAAAAGTGCCGCCGCCAAGCATACACAAAGGCTTGTTACAAGCTTTGACTTTGTTTCGGTTTCCTTTTGAACTTTTTTAGCCAACTGCCCAATATTTTCTTTATAATAATCGGCGTGTGCTTTTTGCCCCTCAATATCGTTTTTTCCTAGTCCATTTAAAAAGGAACAAACCAAATTTATTTCAGCATCTTTTAGGCGAATATCGTTATTATTTTTAAATATTTTCTCTAAATTTTGATTTCTTTTCATACCCAAAAACAGTTCTTCGTATATAGGATTTGTAAAGGAGGGGTCCCGCAAAGCAAGTGAAAATATCTCTAGAATTTCGCTTGCAGAAAAGCGTATCTGTTCGCGAATAAAAACAATAAAAAGTGTAAAATTTTCTAAAAATACTACTCTTCTTTTTTGTGTTAAATTATAATCAATCCCCCAAATTACAGGAAGCAGAGAAAGCAAAAGTATACCTATCGTTCTCATACTGCCACCATCTTGCTTTCATATTTTTTTATTTCCTCTGTGCTATAAACCGAATACGAATAACCGTTTTTATTCTCGCATAAAACAATCTGCTCTATTGCGCCGGTATCAAGAAGCATTCGAGTGGGTTTTCGCCTGAAAATATCGCTAATATCCCCCGCGTGTGCTGTAGCCACCACCGAAACTCCCGAATTAAAGCTTTGCGAGGCTGCCGCCACCTCATCCGAATTTCCAAGCTCATCAAAGGCTATAATGTCGGGGTTAAGGGTTCTAAGCGCCATTTCTATCCCCTCTGCCTTGGGGCAGGATGTGATTATATCTGCCGTATATCCAATATCAATCATGGGAATTCCTTTTAGCGAGGCGGCAATTTCGCCCCTGCTATCTATAACGGCAACCTTTAAAAACTTGCCCGTAATTCCACTTGCAAGTTGTCTTACAAAATCTCTTAGCAGAGTTGTCTTTCCTGTAGATGGACCACCGCAAATCAAAACACCGCCGCCCTTATACTGTTTAATCAGTTCATCGGCAAAATTCGGCACCTCTTTTGCTATTCTAATGTTTATTGATGAAATATCCGTAATTGTTTCAATTTTTCCACGCCGCACAGTAACCCTGCCACAAACCCCTGCACGATGCCCGTTTTTTAAATGTATGTAGCCTTGGCAAAGCTCCTCGCTATGAGAATAAACAGAATTGTGGCAAAGCTTAAAAAAGGTTTCTTTAATATCATCGGATAAAACCGTTATGCAGTCCTCTTTAGGCAACATATAGGCTCCTCCACTCTTTATAAAAAACTGTGTGCCTCCCACAGTAACAGATAACGCTCTGCCCGCCCTAAGCCTTATCTCCTCGATAGAAATTTTAAACTTTTCATCAAGCGAAATAAGTGGACTTTTGATTTTTTCGGGCAAATATTCAAGTAAATCATCAAACCGCTTTATTATATTTTCCTTTGTCATTTTAATTCCCCTTTTTTGCTTTGGTTAGTTAAGTCTATGCTATATGGGACAGGTTTATGACAAAAAAATAACTGCACACAAGGTGCAGTTAACTTTAATCATTTTTATATATTTGCATGCTTGAAAATTTCATTTAAAGGTATGTCTATTGCCTTTGATAATTCCAATAGCATATCAAAGGTTATGCCTGTACTTGCATTTTCAATGCGACTTATTGTTTCATAGCTTACATTCATTTCATCTGCTATTTTTTGTTGCGTTAAACCACGCGCTTTTCTAAAATAAGCAATAGATAAGCCTAAATTTTTATATTCGTTTAAAAATTTACTATTCATATAATCACCAATATTATTATATATCATTTTTTACCTTTAAAAATTTTATCAGGGAACACCGTTGCGTTAATCAAATCAGCAGGGTCTATTTCTAAAGCATCTGCAATATTGAAGAATACATCTAAAGAAAACGGACGAACTAAACCGGGGGCTTCAATAGCACTAATGTGCGAACGGCTAACGTTTGATTTCTCTGCAAGTTGTTCTTGTGACATACCACGCATTTTGCGTAAAGCTGCAATAGCAATTCCTAACTGAATAAATCTATCTCTATTCTTAAAATCTATTTGTTTGCTCATAAAAAAGACACCATCCTCTATACACATAATTATACTTTTTCCTTGTTTGCTTGACTGTATCCATCACAAAGCACTTGACTAATATTTAGAGCAAAAGTATAATCATAAGAGAAAATGAAAAAATCAAAGTGCATTTGCACTATAAAGTGAGATATGGATTATGCCTATAAAAAATACTGCCTGTTTTTTCGGTCATAGAACTATTAACGAAACCGAGGAACTAAAATCAAAAATTGTTGAGATTATCGAGAAGCTAATTTGTGAGAAACAAGTCGATACATTCTTTTTTGGGAGCAAGAGCCGATTTAATAGCCTGTCCCTCGAACTTGTGAGCAAAATAAAAGAAAAATACCCGCACATAAAACGAATCTATGTGCGGGCAGAATATCCGGATATAAACGAGGAATATATAAATTATCTTTTAAAGTCTTACGAGGACACATACTATCCTGAACATATTATCGGTTCTGGGCGCGCCGCCTACGTGGAACGCAACTACGAAATAATAAATAAAAGTCATTACTGCATCGTATACTACGACGAACAAAACGCCCC
This sequence comes from Acutalibacteraceae bacterium, assembly GCA_045577495.1. GTDB lineage: Bacteria > Bacillota > Clostridia > Oscillospirales > Acutalibacteraceae > UMGS1279. The sequence goes on along the minus strand of JAZNIK010000005.1, from coordinate 45,236 downwards.
AACCACCCGTAACAGCGGTACCAAAATTGCCTTAGATTATGCCATAAAGAAATGTAAAAATATTATTAGCGTATTGTAGTGATTAACGAATTTTAGGCTTACCTAAAATTTGAAAAATGTGACATATATTTCTCTGTTACTATCTTTAATAATACAACTTTTAATATTCTACTACTGCAGAATATTATGTGCTGTGTTTTCTAAACTCGAAATCCTGCGGTTAACCGAACGCATTTGCTCCTCAACCACAGGTATTCTGTTTGCAAAATTATTATGTTCTCTTACCTCTCTGGTAAGTTCCTCAATTTTTGTTTCGGTAACCGCCTGAGATATTGCGATTTTTTGCTCAATATCCCTATTTGAACGCTTATTTGTTATCATAACTCCTATAAGCGAAAAAAATCCAACCATTATTGAACTACACGCCGAAATCAGTGCAACAAAAATATTTGTCATAAATCGCACCTCCTTTTTCTTGATTATAATTAACTATATATAAAAGCGTTTTAAATTTCTCCCCTATGACCTATTGATTTTTTCGACAAAGTATGTTATAATTTTAACAATCTAACATTAAGAGTGTTTTTTGAGCCTCTGAGGTGAAAGATGTAATTAAATCTGTTTTTGATTTTTTTGCCGCACCTTAGAGTAGGTGCGGTTTTTTGCACCTATATTGCATTATTTAATAAGTGAGGTTTGCATTATGGAAACAAGAATAGCAGTTATGGGAATTATCGTTGAAAATACCAATTCTGTTGAAGCACTTAACCTGTTACTTCATAATTACGGAAGTTATATTATAGGCAGAATGGGCCTTCCATACAAGGATAAAAATATCAATATTGTATCAATCGCTATTGATGCACCTCAGGATATAATTTCTGCCCTTTCGGGAAAAATCGGAAAACTTGATGGAGTTAGCGTTAAAACCGCATACTCTAATGTGATTAGCCATGAATAAAGATATTAAACTTCTTATTGACAAACTCAGTGCAAACCAAAGTCTATCACTTTTGGAGTATGAAGATTTAATTCTCGGTTACAGCGATGATGCAAGAGAATATATAGCAAAACTAGCCGATACAAAACGCAAAGAAGTATATGGCGCCGATGTTTTTATTCGCGGACTTATAGAAATCAGTAATATTTGCAAAAACGATTGTTATTACTGCGGAATTCGTCATTCCAACAAAAACTGCGAGCGTTACCGCCTAACAAGTGAGCAGATATCCCAGTGCTGTGATTTGGGTTATGAGCTTGGCATTCGCACCTTTGTACTTCAGGGTGGTGAGGACCCTTATTTCACCGATGATATACTTTGCGATATTATAAAAAAAATAAAGAATAAATATCCCGATTGTGCTATAACCTTATCATTAGGTGAGCGTAGTTTTGAAAGCTATGAAAAACTGCGCAAGGCGGGTGCTGACCGTTATTTGTTACGGCACGAAACCGCCGATAAAGAGCATTATCAAAAACTTCATCCAAAAACCATGTCTTTTGAAACACGAATGAAGGCTTTATACGATTTAAAATCACTTGGATATCAGGTTGGTTGCGGATTTATGGTAGGCTCGCCCTATCAAACCGCAAAAACTCTCGCCAAAGATTTAAAATTCATCGAGGAATTTAAACCTGATATGTGCGGTATTGGTCCATACATTACCCACTCCGAAACGCCATTTAACAATTTTAAATCAGGTGAACTGAGTCAAACCTTGTATCTGCTTTCGATAGTACGGCTTATTGACCCAACGCTACTGCTCCCCGCAACCACCGCGCTTGCAACCATCGACCCCAAAGGGCGAGAAAAAGGTATTCTTGCGGGTGCAAATGTTGTAATGCCAAACCTATCTCCCGTTAGTGTTCGCAAAAAATACGAGCTTTACGATAATAAAATTTGCACAGGCGACGAGGCGGCAGAATGTAAAGCCAATTTATCACGCCAAATAGCGTCGATAGGCTACAAGGTAGTAACCGCCCGAGGCGATAAGAAAGGAAGATAACTAATGTTTAAATATGATCCTAAATCCCTAAAGGCAGAGGAATTTATCAATGACGGTGAAATTCTTGATACGCTCCGCTATGCCGAGGAGAATAAAAACAATATAGAGCTGATTGACAGTATTTTAGATAAAGCAAGACCGAAAAAGACCGAAACAGGCTATCACTGTGCAGGTCTTACCCACCGTGAAGCCTCTGTTTTGCTTGCGTGTGAAATTCCCGAAAAGGTAGAGCAAATGTATAAACTTGCAGAGGAAATTAAACAAGCCTTTTACGGAAACCGCATTGTTATGTTTGCACCTTTATACCTCTCGAACTACTGCGTAAATGGTTGTGTTTACTGCCCTTATCACTACAAAAACAAGCACATATGCCGCAAAAAACTAACACAAGAAGAGGTTAAAAAAGAGGTTGTTGCTCTGCAGGATATGGGTCATAAACGCCTTGCTATTGAGGCGGGTGAGGACCCTGTTAACAACCCCATTGAATATATTTTAGAGAGCATAAAAACCATATACAGTATTCAACATAAAAACGGAGCAATTCGCCGAGTTAATGTTAACATTGCCGCAACAACGGTTGAAAACTACCGCAAATTAAGAGATGCAGGTATCGGCACCTACATTCTATTTCAAGAAACATATCACAAAGAAAGCTATTTAAAACTGCACCCAACAGGTCCCAAGCACGATTACAACTATCACACCGAGGCAATGGATAGAGCAATGCAGGGCGGTATTGATGATGTTGGCCTTGGCGTTTTGTTTGGACTTGAACTGTATAAATACGAGTTTGCAGGTCTTTTAATGCACGCCGAACATTTAGAGGCGGTTCACGGGGTAGGTCCCCACACAATAAGCGTTCCGCGTCTTAAAAAAGCAGACGATATCGACCCCAATAGTTTTGATAACGGAATTTCGGATGATACCTTTGCCAAAATTATAGCTTGTATTCGCATCGCTGTTCCCTACACCGGTATGATTATCTCCACAAGAGAGAGCGAGGCGGTTCGCGGCAGAGCCTTAAACCTTGGTATTTCGCAAATCAGCGGTGCTTCAAGAACCTCGGTTGGCGGCTACACCGAGGAGGAAAGACCCCACGATTCAGAGCAGTTTGATGTTTCTGACCAGCGAACACTCGACGAGGTTGTTGCCTGGCTTATGGAGTTAGACCACATTCCGTCATTTTGTACCGCCTGCTACCGTGAGGGCAGAACGGGCGACAGATTTATGAGCCTTTGCAAAAGCGGTCAGATTCTTAACTGTTGCCACCCCAACGCACTTATGACACTTACTGAATATTTGGTGGACTATGCATCTGAAAAAACTCAAAAAATCGGTTTTGAACTGATTGAGCGTGAGCTTCAAAAAATCCCCAAGGATAAGGTTCGTGCCATCGCTCGTGAAAATATCGAGCAAATCAAGGCATCTAACCGTCGAGATTTCCGTTTTTAAGGAGTGATAATATGAGTTCTCTTAACGAAAAAGCCTCGGCCGAAAGAATTCATATTGGTTTTTTCGGTCTTAGAAATGCAGGTAAATCAAGCCTGGTTAATGCTATTACAAACCAAAAATTATCCCTGGTATCTGATGTTAAGGGCACCACCACCGACCCCGTTAAAAAAGCGATGGAGTTACTTCCTTTAGGTCCCGTTGTTATTGTAGACACCCCGGGTATAGATGATGAGGGGGAACTTGGCAAACAAAGGGTTGAAAGAGCTAAGCAGATGCTTAATTTAACCGATATTGCCGTTTTGGTGGTAGATGCAACAAAAGGTATATCGGATTTAGATAACCAGCTTATAGACAGTTTTAAGCAAAAAAATATACCATATATTATCGCATTTAACAAGTCCGACCTTGTAAACGGCAACCCCTCTTTTGACAATGCCATACCCGTTAGTTCAATATCGGGAGAGGGAGTTGAGGAGATAAAAAACCGCCTTGCCACTATTGCTAAAACAAGCAAAAGTCAAAAGCCACTTGTTTCGGATTTGGTTAGCAGTGGTGATACTGTAATTTTGGTTGTGCCTATTGATGAATCGGCACCAAAAGGCAGACTCATTCTGCCACAACAACAAACCATAAGGGAACTTTTAGAATCGGGCGTTACCACACTTGCTGTGCGTGATACTGAACTTGAAAATGCGGTTAATTCTCTTAAAAGCCCACCCAAGCTGGTTATAACCGATTCGCAAGTATTTGGCAGGGTATCAAAAATTCTTGATAAAAATATCCCGCTTACCTCTTTTTCAATACTATTTGCAAGATACAAGGGTGATTTAAAAACCGCTGTCTTGGGTGCAAAGGCGATTGAAAGCCTAAAAGATGGTGATACCCTTCTAATTTCCGAGGGTTGCACCCACCACCGCCAATGCGGAGATATAGGTAGCGTAAAACTACCTATGTGGCTTGAAAAATATACAGGCAAAAAACTAAACTTTGAGTTTACAAGCGGTGGCGAATTTCCAACCGACCTTAGCAAATATTCCCTTGTTATTCATTGCGGCGGGTGTATGCTTAATGAAAGAGAAATGAAATCAAGAATCAGAACAAGCCTTGAAAATAATCTGCAAATAACCAATTACGGCATAGCTATTGCTATGATGAACGGAATTTTAAAACGGTCATTAGAGCCTTTTGAGGATATTGCAAAACTTTTAAAAGACTAAATTAAAAAGCCATAGCTTCGGCCGAAGCTATGGCTTTTAATATGCCTTAAACTTTATCTTTCTTCTCTAAAATAAGGAAGTCCTAAACTTGCAGGTGGTTGGTGCTCACGCTTTTTGCGAACACTGATAATAATCAAAACAATAATTGTTACAAGATATGGCATCATCTTAATAAGCTCTTTTGCACTACTTGAAAGACCGGGAATATAAACGCAAATGATATAAAGTCCGCCAAACAGGAAGGAGCTGAGTATTGCTGACTTTGGTTTCCAAATTGCAAATATAACAATTGCAATAGCAAGCCAACCTCTATCACCAAAACCGTTATTTGTCCAAGCACCTGCGGTATAGTCCATAACAAAATACAAACCGCCAAGACCCGCAATAGCACCACCTATACAGGTTGCAAGATATTTATAAAGAGTAACATTTATACCCGCCGCATCGGCAGTTGCAGGGTTTTCACCAACCGAACGCAGATTAAGTCCCGCTCTTGTACGGTTAAGATACCACGATGCAACAAGAGAAATTATAACTGCCAAATAAGCTAAAAAGCCAAAGGATAAAAATGTTCTGCCAAAAATACCAAGGCTATTAGCAAAGGGTAATGATGCTTTATAATACTGTCCCGTAGTCAGTAGCGAAATCGAGCCCGATTCACCAAAAAAGCTAAGTAACGAACCACCAAAGAAGTTACCTATACCTGTGCCAAAGGTGGTAAGCGCAAGACCTGTAACATTTTGGTTTGCGCGCAAGGTGATGGTTAAAAAGCTATAAATCAGAGCCATTAAGGCAGATGCTACGATACAGGATAAAAATGGAATTAAAATGCACCAAAATGCAGTTGGGTTTTGGGCGTTTTTTTCATAAATATATCCGCCAACAATACCCGAGATACCACCAACATACATAATACCCGGAATACCAAGGTTTAGATTACCCGATTTTTCGGTAATAATTTCACCCGTTGCGCCGTAAAGAAGGGGTATGCCTTGAATGATAGCGGCATTTATAAAAGCAAAAATTGTTTCTATCATTTATTTACCCTCCTTGTTTTTATGACGCATATTGATTTTATAGTTGATGAAAAACTCGCAACCGATAATAAAGAAAAGTATAATACCCGTAAGTATATCCGATATACTCTCATTAAGTCTAAAGGTGGTTGCAATTTCACTAGCGCCCTTTTGCAAAAATACAATAAGGAAAGAAGTTATAACCATTAAAATAGGATTGAATTTGGCAAGCCAAGATACCATAATTGCGGTAAAGCCCATACCACCCGCAATATTTTTAGATACGGTATGGTTTGTTCCTGCAACAAGCAAAAATCCTGCAAGACCGCTAATGCCGCCCGAAATAATCATAGTACGGATAATAACCTTTTTAACGCTAATACCAACATAACGAGCGGTGTTTTCACTCTCACCAACAACCGAAATCTCATAACCTTGTTTGCTATATTTTAAATAAATAAACATTACTATTGTAACAACAGCAACTATTAAAATATTAAAGAGATATTTTTGACCAAACAAATCAGGCAACCAACCCGATTTGCTGCTTTGGTTGATAATACCCATAACACTTGAACCACTAGGTACCCAAAGCATAATAAAAAAGGAAACTAACTGAATGGCAATATAGTTCATCATAAGGGTGAAAAGGCTTTCGTTGGTGTTCCACTTAGCCTTAAATACCGCAGGGATAAGTCCCCAAATTATACCCGACAAAATACTTGCAACAAGCATTATGATAATAAGCAATACATTGGGCAAGGCATCTTTAACATAAAACATACAAGCCGCAGAGGCAAGACCGCCAACTAAAACCTGACCCTCTGCACCCAAGTTCCAAAACTTCATTTTAAATGCGGGGGTTACAGCAAGAGATATACAAAGAAGCATTGCTAAATTTTGAAGTAGCACCCAAATTTTACGCGATGAACCAAAGTTACCTTCAAACATTTCTGCATAAACCTGAAGTGGATTATATTTTGTTAAAAGCACAATAACAAGAGCCGACACAATAAGCGAAGCAATAATTGCAACCGCTCTGATAATCCAGGACTTCCACCAAACTATCGAGGCGCGTTTTGTTATATGAATAAGCGGCTCACGTATGGGTTTTGAATTGTTATTCATTATCGCTACCTCCCTCAGTTTTAGTCATAAGAAGACCGATTTCTTCCTTAGTAGTTGTTCTTGCATCTACGATGCCTGTTATTCTGCCCGAACCAATAACCATAATTCTATCACAAAGCTCCAGCAAAACATCAAGGTCCTCACCAACAAAGATAACGGCAACGCCATTTTCTTTTTGCTGATTTAAAAGATTGTAAATAGCATATGAGGAGTTAATATCCAAACCTCTTACAGGGTATCCCGCCATTAAAACGGTTGGAGCCGCCGCAATTTCACGACCAACCAAAACCTTTTGAACGTTACCACCCGAAAGTTTTCTAACAGGTGTTGTAGCACTTGGGGTTACAACCTCTAAATCTTTTATAATTTTATCTGCCAATGTTTTAGGCGCCTTACGCTCCAAGAACATTGATTTGCCCTTTTGGTAACTTCTGAGCATCATATTATCTATAATGTCCATATTACCAACAAGTCCCATACCAAGTCTATCCTCAGGAACAAAGGAAAGTCTAACACCTAAATCACGTATTTGCAAAGGAGTTTTATCCCTTAAATTATCCTCGCAGTTTGTTTTTGGGTTATGATAAATTATCTCGCCCTCGTCTATATGTTGAAGACCTGCAATAGCCTCCAAAAGCTCTCGCTGACCACTACCCGCGATACCTGCTATACCCAAAATCTCACCCGAGCGAGCGGTAAAGGTAACGTCATCAAGCAGTTTAACACCCTCACGATTGATGCAACTAATATCCTTAACAATGAGTCTATCCTCAGTATTTTTAGGCTCACTTCTATCAATATTAAGGCTTATCTTTTTACCTACCATCATTTCGGTAAGTTGGGCTTCGTTTGTCTCGGCGGTTTGCACCGTGCCGATATATTCCCCCTTACGCAATACTGCAACGCGGTCGGAAAGCGAAAGTACCTCGTGAAGTTTGTGTGTGATTATTATAATCGCCTTTCCATCATCACGCATACGGCGTAAAACGGCAAAAAGCTTTGAAGTTTCTTGTGGGGTTAAAACAGCGGTAGGCTCGTCCAAAATCAAAATGTTAGCGCCGCGATAAAGCACCTTTAAAATTTCAACTGTCTGCTTTTCGGATACGCTCATTTCATAAATCTTTTTATCGGGATTTATTTCAAAGCCGTATTTTTCGCTAATCTCGGCAACCTTTCTGCTAACCTCTTTAATATCGTATTTGCCCTCTTCTTTAAGGCCTAAAACGATATTTTGGGCAGCAGTAAAAACATCAACAAGCTTAAAATGTTGATGAATCATACCAATTTTATAGTCAAACGCATCCTTAGGCGAACGAATAACTACTTCCTCGCCATCGATAAAAATTTGACCCTCATCAGGATAATAAATACCCGATATCATATTCATAAGGGTTGTTTTACCGCTTCCGTTCTCGCCAAGAAGTGATAAAATCTCGCCCTTTTCAACCGATAAACTAACGTCTTTGTTTGCCACTATGGGACCAAAAACCTTGGTAATGTTTTTGAGCTCTATGGCTGCGTTGCTCACAAAAATCGCTTCCTTTCGTGTCAGTTTTCAAAACAAAAAACCAAAATTTTCTCTTTTCAAAACTGACGATAAAATAACAAATTTATAATATCATATTTTTTTGCTTAATTCAACAAATTTTACCCTTTTACAAGAGAAAACAGGCAGAGAGCCTTATTTTAAGGCTCTCCGCCTGTGTTTTAAAACAAACTATTATTTGCCAAGCTCTGCGATACCGTCGATATATTTAATATCAAAGTAAGGAGCTGAACGCTTAGAAGACTCAGCGAATACGCCATCTTCAATAGCCTCAGTTTCGGGTTTGAAGTCGCCCTCATCAACAACGTCTGCAGTATAGGTCTCAAGTTTTTTGCCGTCTACTGTAAAGGTGTTGATATCATAAACCTTAAGTTCACCATTAACAAGCTTCTCTTTGATTTCATCAATCTTCTCCTGAGTACCTGCAGCTGCAGCAGCGGTATTAAGCTCAGTCAAAGCAACAGAACCTGTAGAGATTGTGCCGCAATAATCAACAGGAATTTCCTCACCCTTCAAGTTAGCATTAACGATAAGCTTGAAGTAAGGAGTCCAGTCGATTTTAGAGGAGATGATAGCAGTCTTAGGAGCGATAGAGGTGGTGCTGATATTATAAGCAATGTTAGGAATACCTTTTTCCTCACAAGCCTTGGGCGCACCCTCGGAGTCAGCGTGCTGGCTGATAAGAACGCAGCCTGAGTTGATAAGTTTTAATGCAGACTCACGCTCTAAAGCGATATCAAACCAAGAGTTTGTGTATGTAACCTTCATTGTAGCAGAAGGGCAGATATAACGAGCGCCAAGGAAGAAGGAAGTCATACCGGAAACAACCTCTGCGTAGTTAAAAGCGCCAACATAACCGATAACGGCTTCATCAGCTGTGATTTTCTTAGCCTCAATCATCTCGTTGAGTTTCATACCTGCGGCAACACCTGCAAGGAAACGACCCTCGTAGATAGAAGCGAAAGCATTGTGATAATTGTCTAGACCTGCGTTTTGAGCCTTTGTACCTGTTGCGTGACAGAACTCAACCTCAGGGAACTCTTGAGCAGCCTGAATCATATAAGTCTCATGACCGAAAGAGTCAGCAAAGATAATATCGCAGCCCTCGTCAACAAGCTCAGCAGCTGTGTTGTAGCAAGCCTCATCCTCAGGGATATTAACCTTGATGAGAACCTGCTCATCAGAAAGACCTAATTCTTCCTGAGCGGCATACATTGCCTGAATAAAGTTGTTGTCATAGGTGGAGTTTTCGTCATGTAAGCAGATAAGACCGATTTTAAAATCATCATTCTTCGCAGTCTCGCCGCAACCTGCAAAAACGCCAAGCACCATAACAAGTGCCAAAAGGATAGAAAGCAGTTTTTTCATTTTAAATTCCTCCAATTTTTATATATTACAAAGGCTTTTACCTTTAGTAACCAAAAACAAACTATATAAACATTATACCACCATTATAAAATTTTTCAAGTGATGAATAAGTAAAATATATGGTGCTCAATTTAGTGGTTTTGTCGAATTTTGGAAGCCGAATTTTAAAATCCCACTCTAAAGTCTCTCGGTTATTTCGCGTAAAAGAGCTACCGCATCCTGCCCCGCCTTTAACTTTATGGCAAAATGCACAGGTTCGGTAGGAACAAGGGTTACACCTTGACCTAACTTTTTAACAAGTTCACCCGCCCTTTCGGGTGTAAACTCCCTAACATAAAGGTTGATTTGTTCGCGATTAGAGGATATTTCATAAATGCCGTTTTGTTCTGCCGCACCTTTAAGTAGTGCAATATCAATAAGCCCTAAAACCTCTTTTGGCGGCTCGCCGAATCTGTCACAAAGCTCGTCTATAACGTCTGACTTATCCTCTTTTGTTTTTATATCGGCAATTCTTCTGTATATTTCAAGTCGGTTAGAGAGCGAAGGTATATATTTTTCGGGGATATTTGCGCTTATATCCAAATCAACCGTGCATTCGGTTTTAATTTGCTCGGTTTCGCCCTTTTCCTCCCCGATTGCCTCATTAAGCAGTTTGATATACATATCGTATCCAACCGCCTCCATATGCCCGTGCTGTTCTCCGCCCAAAATATTACCAGCGCCGCGTATTTCCAAATCGCGCATAGCAATTTTAAAGCCCGAACCAAACTGAGTATACTCTCTGATAGCATCAAGTCTTTTGGTGGCAATCTCGCTAAGAGCCTTGCCACGCCTAAAGCAAAAATAGGCGTATGCACGTCTATTTGAGCGACCTACCCTACCCCTTATTTGATGGAGTTGAGCAAGCCCCATACGGTCGGCATCCTCAATTATAAGGGTGTTTACATTCGGCACATCCACACCCGTTTCGATTATTGTGGTGCAAACCAAGATATCGATTTCTCCCTCTAAAAGTTCCTTCCATACCTTTGAAAGCTGCTCCTCGCTCATTTTTCCGTGCGCCATACCTATTTTGGCATCAGGAAAAGCGGTTGAAAGCCTTGCCGCACAATGTGTTATACTTTCTACCCTGTTATGCAGATAATAAACCTGACCGCCTCGCTTTAACTCCTTGTTTATAGCCTCAAACAAAACGCTATTATTTTGCTCCATAACATAGGTTTGTACCGGTTGCCTATCCTGCGGTGCCTCCTCAATGGAGGACATATCTCTCATTCCCGACATTGCCATATTAAGTGTTCGGGGTATAGGTGTTGCCGATAAGGTTAATACATCTACCGTTTTAAAGGCGGTTTTTAATTTTTCCTTTTGTGCAACACCAAAGCGTTGCTCCTCATCTATTATAACAAGCCCTAAATCACGAAACTTAACGTCATTTGAAATCATACGATGTGTGCCTATAACCATATCCACATCACCGCGTTTTAAGTCGGAAATTGTTTTTTCTATCTGCTTTTTGGTGCGAAAGCGTGAAAGCATCTCTATCCTTACGGGGAGTTCGCCAAACCGTTCGGTTGCGGTTAGATAATGTTGCCACGCGAGTATAGTGGTAGGTACCAAAACGGCACACTGTTTACCGTCGCAGATGCATTTAAAAGCCGCTCTAAGCGCCACCTCTGTTTTGCCGAAACCAACATCACCGCAAAGAAGTCTATCCATCGGTGTTTCGCGTTGCATATCATATTTTATTTCTTCTACCGCTCTTAATTGGTCCTCGGTTTCTTCATATGGAAATTTTGCCTCAAAATCGGATTGAAGTTCGTTATCCTTTGAAAAGGCAAAGCCCTTAACCTTAAGTCGCTCGGCATAAAGCTTTGTAAGTTCCTTTGCCATATCCTTAACGGCAGATTTAACCCTTGCCTTTGTTTTTTGCCATTCGACACCGCCAAGTCTATGAAGAATGGGACCCGACTCACCCGAAGCGCCAATATACCTCGATACCAAGTCAAGTTGCGTTACAGGCACATATAAAACATCTGTGCCTCTATATTTAATTTTGATATAATCCTTTATTACCTTGCCTGTTTCAATTCTGTGAATACCGTCAAACTGACCTATTCCGTGAGCAAAATGAACAACATAATCCCCAACCTTTAGTTCCTCTAATGAATTAAAGGTCTCGCCTTTGTTTTTTGCTTTACGTTTTTTGGTGGCAAGTGACATAGATTTATGAGCGATAACGAGAAGTTTTTGTTCGCTAAGCTCTAAACCTTGCGAGAGGGATGACGGCATAACAAAAACACCCGCACCAGCTATTATATCCTCGGGGTCTGATAACTGTGCGTGAATTCCGTTTGTTTCAAGCTGAGATATTAAAATACCTGCTCCCTTTTGGCTGCCCGATAAAATCACAACCGTTTGCTTTCTCCTGATTGCAGGTCGCAAATCGTCAAGCAAAACCTCCATGCTTCCGCCCCAAGCAGAAAGTTGTTTTACAAAGGCAGTAGCTACCTTTTTGGGAGAAACAGGATAACTACTACCCGTAAAGCTATCCAAATAGACTGTATTATTTTTCAGGATAACATCGCTAAGCCACAGGCGGTCACGCCAAAAACCATCTGCAATACTGTCCACAAAACCTTTTTCAAAAAGTTCTTCTAGTTCGCTCTTGCGGGATTGTTCTAATCCCTTTAAACGAGCGGCTATGTTTCTGTACTCACTTAAAAGCAAAATTCCGTTTTCAATATATCTTGAAAACAAGCAAGCGGGCTCATCTAAATAATCCATATACTTATCTAGGGATACAGTTCCGCCGCTTTTTAGTATATCTATATCCTTTGCTACGGTTGATACAAATACCGAGCTTTTTATCTTTTTGACTTCTAAAAGATTATTTAATTTTTCTGCAAGGGCTTTGCCTTCCATAGAAAACTCTGCGGCGGGTAAAACTGTAACCCCATCTGCAAAATCGGTTCTTCTTTGGTCTAGCGGGTCAAAAACCGATATTGAATCAATCTCATCGCCCCAAAGTTCAATTCTGACCGGCATAGACATAGCGGTGGAAAATATATCTATTATTCCGCCTCTAACCGAAAACTGCCCCATACCATCAACCTGCTCGGTTAAAATATAACCCATATCCAAAAGCTTTGCTTTTAAAACCTTAATATCTAAACTATCGCCCGATTTAAGTTCAAAGGTAGTACGCTTGAAAGCATCGGGTGATATGGTTTTTTGGGTAAACGCCTCAATGTCTAAAAATACAACCTGTAACTCATTAAGCATTATTTTCCAAAGGACGCTTATACGCTTATGCTCATATTCATTAGAGGCACCAAAGGTATCTAAAATTTTATAGTCCCTTGAGGGATAAACCTCGGCTTTGATGCCAAGTCTGTTGGTGTCATCGCATAATTTTCGTGCAGCTGCCTCGGTTTCGGTTACAACAAAAATTGTTTTGTTTGTTTTTTGATTAAGACATGCCGAAAAAACCGCCCTTGCAGTATCAGACAGCCCAAAAACCGCAACAGGCGAGGCACCCCCTCCCGTTACGGTATCAAAAATCGGTTGCAGTGACGGAATATTTCCGACATTTTGAATCAAAAATTGCATCTTTTTCTCCAACCTGTATTTAATAAAATAAATACATAAACCTATCGGTTATATCTGTTCATAGCGGTAGAAACATCGTTTTTAATTATACATTTTACCGCATCTGCCGCAAGAGAAACAATCTCGGTTATTACCTTTTCATCCTCTTTAGAAAACTTACCGAGCACCCAATCTTTTAAATCATAATCGGGATGCGGTTTTTGACCTACCGCAATTTTAATGCGTGGAAAATTCCCCGAGCCGCTAAGTTCAATAATGTCTTTAAGTCCATTATGACCGCCGGCAGAACCCTTTGCCCTAATGCGAAGTCGCCCTACATCCATAGAAATATCATCGGATATTACTATAACATTTTGGGGCGGTATTTTATAAAAAGACATAGCCTCACAAACCGCCGAACCTGAATTATTCATATAGGTTTGCGGTTTTAAAATTAAGCATCTATGCCCGTTAATAACGGAATCTGCTATAAGGCTTTTAAATTTTTTACGCTCGCACGAAACACCTAGGTCATCACAAAGAGCATCTACCGCTCTAAATCCAACATTATGGCGGGTTTTTTCGTACTGCATACCGGGATTTCCAAGCCCTGCTATTATATATTCATATCCACCGGCAGATGATTTAAACAACTTAAACACAAGTTATACTCCCTTATTCTAAATTATCGGTAAGAAGCATTACGCCTGTAAGGGCGGTAAGAGGTGCTGTTTCGGCACGTAAAATGCGTTTGCCAAGCGATATTGTTTTGGCACCCGCTAAGGACAACATTTCCGCCTCCTTTGCGGTGAAGCCCCCCTCTGCACCCGTAATAATTGCTATTTTTTTAGCCGAATCGTTATCCCACAAGGTTTCGCCCAAGGGCATTCCGTCTACCTCGTAGAAAAACAAAACCAAATCAAAATCCTTTATGGTTTTTGCAAATTCGCTTAACTCTAAGGTTTTATTTACAGTTGGTAAAATTCCTCTACCACACTGCCCCGCCGCTTCGTTGGCTATTTTTTGCCAACGTTGTGTTTTCTTATCCAATGACTTTGAATCAGGTCTGGACACACAATTAGTTGAAATAATTGGGGTGATTTGGCTCACACCAAGCTCAACAGAATGCTTTATTACGCTCTCAAATTTATTACCTTTTAAAAGGCAGGTGCATAGAGTAACCTCTATATCGGGTTCACTCTCGTTCTGATGCTTTTCATCTATCACAAGCTCAATTTTATCGTTTTCCACGCTCGTGATAGTGCAATCGTAATCTACGCCCTTACTATCACAAACAACTAATTTTTCGCCCTGCCTCATTCTTAGCGAACGTGCAATATGTGCCGCATCGTCACCAAGGATAAAGGGCTCATTTTCGAAATTTTCTTTAAAAAAACGGGGCATAAAAACTACTCCTTGCCTTCTTGTTCAGCATCATTTGTATTTGATTCTTCATCCTCAACCGTTATCCAAAAACCTCTTTTAAACTCCTCTGTTACGGTATATCTATAAAAATCGTTGGTATCAACTTCCTGCTCCAAAGCCTTATTGAGAGCTTCTTCGCGTTCTTTTTGGGCATTAAGCTCCGCCTCTAAAAGAAGCTCCTCAGCTATTTGATTTTTATACTGCTCTAAAAGAATTTCGCCCTCGGGATACTCTACCTTATCTATCTTTGAGGCTCGTTTTAAAACAAGATAAACACCGAAATAAATAAACCAAATAATAAGAGCAATAATGGTTATGATAACTCCTAATCTACCCATTGGCGTTGTATAGGTAAAGGTGATTTCATTTGTACCGCTCTTTGCCAAAACTGCCATAAAGCCTTTGTTTACCTTTTCAATCGAAACGGGTTCACCATCCACCGTAGCACTCCAACCCTTATCATAGGGTATAGAGAAAAACACTAAATTATCTTTATCTAGAGTAATTTCGGCCTCAAAGCCCTTTTTTGTGCGTGTGAATGATGATATTGCAGACTTATTCAACTCTGCAACATCCCTTTCATGTTCCTCCTCATCGCAGAAGAAGTTATATGCAGGGTCGCTATAGGGGTCGATTACATCATAACCGCTATAATCTGAAAGATTTTTCAAAAGGCCACCATATTTTGCTATCTGCTCATCATTCAAAAGCATTGCCTTAAGCATCATATTAGAACGCTGTTTATCCTCATAACTATCACATTGTTCTTCGGTCATATAATAGTTATATGCAAAACCATATGGCAGATAGTTATTATTTACATAAACATCATAACCCTCTTCGTGACTGTAAAACTCAAAGCCGGGCATTTTAGGTTCGCCCACATCGTCGGTAAAACTATCTCCATCTTTTCTTGCTAAAAGATATTTTACACCAAGCAGTGACCTTGCGGCATAGGTTTCTGTTTCGGGGCGACTTGCAACACCGCGCTCCTCACCCACATACTCCCAAAATTCCGTTACCGAGGTTGGCACAATAGAATGGAAAGCATTGATTGTGCTATAACCTAAATACATTCCTGTATTATCAACACCCTCGTAAACGTCAATTCGGTATGTGTCGGAGTCGCCGGGCAAAGAAAGGTCGCTTTCTATCAGATGGTCTATCATTATATCCGACTCATAAGAATGGCTTTTGCCCGTACCTACAAAATATGCCGAATAGATAACACTTATAACACAAACAAGCACCGTTGCTGTGCGAATAAACTGACGTCGGTTTTGCTTTAAAAGATTGAGTGTTATTCTCAGTATTATAAGCGAAACCAAGGCTATTGCCGAGGTGGCTATAAAACGATAGGTGTAAAAATCATCATTTTGGGTATAGAGTCCAAACGAGGTTATTTTGCCATCCTGTATCTCTCTTGGGAAAAGACCTATAACCAAAACAGTAGCAAGAGTTATTCCAAATATCCATCTAAACGGAGTATCCCAATCAACATCACTATCCTCAACACACTCAACGGTAACAAGGCTCATTATAAGTATAGGCATATAATACCATCGTGCATAATAGGCGTTATTAAACATATAAAAAGCACTGTTTAAAATCGGCACAAGCGCCATAAAAATAGATATGCCAAGCAGTCTGCGTTGCCAAGACTTTTTCTTTTGTTGGAGGCATGCAAAAACTCCCACCATAGAAAATAGTGGCAACCAACCACCAAGAGACGACCATTTAACCTCTGCCTCGGGGAAAAATACAGGTCTTGCGGGTAAATCGGGTGGAAAGAAAAAGCACTCTAAAACATTTAGATAAATCTGCTCCTTGCCATACATTATGGCGCTCCAACCAACATTTATTTCACTAAGTCGGCTATTTCCAAACACCGCCGCCATTGTGGGTAGCATAAAGGCGGCAGAAATTAAAAGACCTAAAGCCGCCTCAAAGCATAGCAATAAGAAGTTTGAAAATTTAAACTTATAAGAACCCGAAAATGTTCTAACAAACCAATAAACAACCGCAAAAACAACCATTCCATAAAAGAAAAAGTAGTTAGAAATTGCCGTTATTGCCACCATTATGGCAAAAACTCCGCGACGATTTTCTGTGACTAGAAGTTCTATCGACAAAAGCAACAGAGGGAATAAAACTATCGCCTCGTGGAAATGATTAAAGAATATATTATACACCGAAAAGCCCGAAAAGGCATATAAAAGTCCACCAAGTCGTGCTGCCTCGGGGGTTCTTGTAAATCTTCTTATAAACATATATGCCGTAAGGGCACTACATGCAAATTTTAAAATAAGAAGCGGTCCCATAAGGTAAGGCACAAAGTCGGTAGGAAAGGGTAATGTAAGCCAAAAAAACGGACTGCCTATGGTATAAAAGGTATACGAGCCTATAAAATTAACACCCAAATCGGTGGTCCAATTCCAACCTATATTACCTGTTTTTATAGCCTCGTGACAGAGCTTGTAAAACGGAATTTGCTGAACATTAAAATCACCGTAAAACAAAAAGTACCCTCTATCTATTAAAATATACGGTATAAAAAACAGTGCCGCAACAAGAAGACCGAAAAAGAATGTAGAACGGTACATTTCCTTTTGGGCCCCTAAAAGTGCCGCCTTTCTTTTGGAAAAAGTCATACTTCTAACTCCTTATTAAACAAAAACTTAAAACACATATAACTGGTTATGATATATAGTGCCAGATTTAAAAATGAAAAAACAAACATCAAATCTCCATAATACATAGAGAATAACGAGTTTTTGGAGTTCCAACTGAACATAGGTATCGCCTGATTAACAAAGGTTATAAAGCTAAGCCCTAAAAATCCGTAAAAGAAACCGCGATTTTTTAAAGTGAGTGCCGCCATAAGAATGAAAATCAAGGCAACAAACTGATACCTTTCGTGCATACGGGTCATAAACATAAATAGCGTATTCATAAACCAAAAGCCAATAACCCATACAGAGCGTCTTTTGGCAAAAAGGTATATTGCAATAACCGCAAGGATTGCCAAAACAACCAAAAACATACTTAATGCATAAAGCGAAAGTCCGCCTATAATTGCTTTAGAGTCCACCTTCCAATTAAGTCCAAATATTCCATAAATGTTATAGGCGTTAAGTGTGCAGTGAGGGTATCTGCCCTGACCTTTTAGATACACATCCAAAAACAAAAACAAGTTTTTTGAACCTATCATAAAGGGCAAAAAAACCGCCGCTACGGTAAGAGCCGCCGATAAAATTCCCTTAAAAAATGTAGATACTCTGTATTTTACAAAAAGTTCGGTTAAAAACACGGGAGTAAAAAATAAACATTGATACTTAGTCATACCCGCTATAGCAAATAAAATACAGGCGAGTAAAGGCTTTTCCCTTTCTAGCGATACAAAGCTCACAAGTAGCAAAAGGCACATTAACTGGTCGGTTTGACCCCAAAAAGAGCTATTAAACAAAACGCTTGGATTAAAAAGCCAAAGGGATGCGGCAATAATCCCTGTTTTAACGCTTGTTTTTCTAAATACGGCAAAAAGTGCAATACCACACGCCATATCAGCCAAAATAGGCCAAAGCTTCATTAAAAACATAAGTAGATATTGGTGACAATCGGCACCTACGAATTTAAAAATCCAACCTAAAATATATAAAAAGAAGAGATATATGGGCGGGTAGTCTAAATCTATTGCGTCGGCACGGGCATAAACGTTAAATAGTCCGTCGGGCAAGGACAATGCCCATTGCCTATACCACAAAGTATCCTGCTCGTTATAATAGCCAATACCTATCGCCAAACGCAAAAAGAAAGCAAATACCAAAAGTGTGAAAAATAAATCCAACATTCCTTTGTTCTTTTTACTATTTGAAAGTTCTAACTTCAAAGCTCGCCCTCCCATCCTATAAAACAGTTTAAAATTATCCATTGAATATTATACCAAATACTGTTATAATAATCAATGGATTATTTATTATATTTATTTTAAGGATGTTGGTTTATGAAGCTTGCGGTTTTAGATGTTGCTACTCTTGGAGAGGATATATGCCTTACCGAATGGGAGCAATTTGGTGAGCCTATAATTTTTCAAACCTCAATTTCAAACGAAATTTTACCACAACTGCTGCCCTGCGAGGTAATGGTAATAAATAAATCTAAAATAACCGAGGATGTGCTTAAACGCTTACCCAACCTTAAACTGATTTGCATTACAGCAACAGGCTTTGATAATGTTGATATCGCCGCCTGTAAAAGGCATAATGTTGCAGTTTGCAATGTTAAGGGATATTCAACCAATAGCGTAGCACAGGTAACGGTTGCTTTAGCCCTCTCGCTTGCTAATCATATCCCCGAATATTCAAACTATGTTAAAAGCGGAGATTATGGCAGAGCGGGTGTTCAAAACTGTGTAAATCCTGTATTTAACGAACTAAGCGGCAAGGTTTGGGGTGTTATCGGTTTAGGTAATATCGGCAAGGCTGTTGCTAGGGTTGCCTCTGCTTTGGGTTGCAAAGTTCTTGGGTTTAAACGCACACCTGACGACACATTCGAATGTGCCGATTTGAAAACTATATTAAATGAGTCGGATATTATTTCCTTGCATTTGCCCCTAACCGATGAAACATACCACCTTATAGGTGAAAACGAGCTTAACCAAATGAAACATTCCGCAATACTTATAAATGTTGCCCGTGGCGATATTGTTGACGAAGCAGCCCTTGTAAACGCTATTAAACAAAACAAAATAGGTGGCTTTGCAACCGATGTTTTTTCTCCCGAACCACTAAGCGAAAACGCACCCTTGCAACAGATTCTCTCCTACCCCAATGTAATAGCCACACCACATATGGCTTGGGGTGCATACGAATCTCGCATGAGGTGCATAAACGAAATAACAAAAAATATTAAGGCGTTTTTAAGCGGTGAAATACGAAACAGAGTAGACCTTTAACAGAAAGGAATATAAAAATGAAAAGTAAATATTATTCCATGCTATTCCGTATGAAATATATTAAGCGTTGGGCACTTATGAGAAATTTAGAGGCGGAAAATTTAAGCGAACATTCGCTTGAAACTGCCTTTATTGCCCACTGCCTTGCAGTTATTGCCAACAAACGCTTTGGCGAGAATTTAGATGAAAACAAAATAGCTGTCGCGGCACTTTTTCACGATACAGCAGAAGTTATAACGGGTGATTTACCTACCCCCGTTAAATACTATAATGAGAATATTAAATCGGCATATAAAAGTATTGAGTCTGCCGCCGCAGATAAACTTTTAAATCTGCTTCCGGAAGATTTAAGAGATGCTTTTATCCCCTATTATCAGCCCGATGAAATAACCGAAAAGTACGTTAAGGCTGCCGATAAAATTTCCGCCCTTATTAAATGTAAGGAGGAACTTTTGCTTGGCAACAAAGAATTTTTAGCCGCTGCAAAATCCTCTGAACAGGCTATTATAAAACTAAATCTACCTGCCGCAAAGGTGTTTTTAAAGGAGTTTTTACCTGCCTTTGAGCAAGGCCTAGATGAAAATATGGAATAAAAATGACCGATTAAGTGATTTGCTTAATCGGTCATAATTTTTTACTTTTTGCTACTTGGCATACGATACTTCATTTCGTATTCTTTATAGCGCTCACCAAAATCTGAATTTCCGTCTGTCTTAACCATTCTTAAATATTTATGGGTTGCAAAGCTATTTTGTGCAACCTCAATCATAGCAACAGCGATATTTGAGCAATGGTCGGATACACGCTCGTAATTATTAAGCAGGTCAGATAACACAAAACCTAGTTCAATGGTGCAATCTCCACGTTGTAAGCGATCTACGTGGTTAGACTTAATTTGACTTGTAAGTCTATCAACAACCTGTTCCAAGGGCTCTATATCCCTTGCAAGCGAAAGGTTGTTTTCTTCAAAAGCAGTAACTGTAAGAGTGATAATCTCCTCTAAAGCGGTAGATAATATCTTTAACTCCTCTTTAGCCTGCTTACTGAAAGATATTTGCTTATCTGCAATCTCTTTTGCAACGCCTAAAAGGTTAACTGCGTGATCACCAATGCGCTCAAAGTCGCCTATTGTATGAAGCAATTTTGAAGTCTCTTTACTATCTGCCTCTGAAAGTTTTTTGCTCGAAATCTTAACAAGGAAAGATCCTAGCTTATCTTCATACTTATCAAGCATCTTTTCATCATTACGAATCTGCTCTGCAAGTTTTTCGTCAAATCCTTCACCGTTTTCTGCCTTTCTAGCGAGATCAGCAGCGTTAATGAAAGTTTCTTTGGCGATTTTAGCCATTTTAACTGTATAGTTATCGCATTCTGCAAGAGCAAAGGTAGGTGTGTTAAGAAGTCTCTCGTCGATAAAGGCGGTTTTTTCTTCCTCTTTTGCATCAGGAACAAGAAGTTTTGCAAGTTTAACCAACACTTTTGAGAATGGAACTAACAATACAGTTGTAAATATATTAAATGCAGTATGGCAAAGGGCAATTCCTGCACCATCTGCCGCCTTATCTAGTATAACAATATCAAATATTAAATATAAAGGATAATAAATTGCAAGACAAACAAGTGTGCCTATAAGGTTAAAAAGAATGTGCACCATTGCAACGCGCTTAGCATTTTTGTTTACACCGATACTGGATATAAGCGAAGTTATGCAAGTACCTATATTTTGACCCATTACTATCGGAAGAACCATGTTGTATGTTATAGCGCCGGTTTGTATGGCAAGTGTTTGCAAAATACCCACAGATGCCGCAGAGCTTTGAATAATACCTGTAAATATCGCACCAACAGCAACGCCAACTAAAGGATTATTGAATATAGATATAAACGCTTTAAAAGACTCGATGTTTTCCTCAGCACCAAGCGGTTCAACTGCATCACCCATAAGGGTCATACCAAACATCAAAACCGAAAAGCCTATTAAAATCGTACCAATATCCTTTTTTCTGTCGCTCTTTGCCATCATTATTAAAACAATACCAATAAGCGCCACTACAGGAGAAAAGTTTTTTGGCTTTAAAAGTTCTAAAAATATGTTGCCATCGCCCTCGATACCTGCTAAGGATAAAATCCAAGCAGTAAGAGTGGTTCCAATATTAGAACCAAAAATCACGCCAACTGTCTGCTCAAGGGCCATAATGCCCGAGTTAACCAAACCAACAAGCATAACCGTCATAGCAGAAGATGACTGAATTGCTATGGTAATACCCGCACCTAAAGCCATACTTTTTACAGGATTCGAAGTCATTACCTTGAGTGTTTTTTCAAGTTTACCTCCTGCCATTTTTTCAAGTCCGTTAGACATAACCGTCATTCCGTAAAGAAAAAACGCAAGTCCCCCAAGCAAAGTGAAGAGTGAAAAAATGTTCATTACTTTTGCTCCTTTTTTTGTTACATTACATCGGCAAAAACTTAATCTCCCTATTCCCCCAATGTTACACTCATTATACAAAAATCTTACTTTTTTTACCACAAAAAAATTGTAAACAAATTGTGAACAAGATATTTTTGTAGCCTTGTATAAAAATCTCAACATATATTTATAATTTTAAATAAATTATTAAAACTTTTGTAAGTTTTTGATTATTTGATTGAAAAAGACAAAGAGTTGTGATATACTATAAAAATAATTATAATGTGGTATTGTATATTCTGATACGAAAGGCAGATGAAAAATATGAAATATCAAGATAAAGACCTGTTTGATGTAACACCGAAAATGCGTGAACTTGCCGACCTATGCGTTTCAAAAAGTTCTATCCCCGCCGAGCTTTATACTGAATATCAAGTTAATAGAGGTCTTCGTAACCAAAAGGGTGAGGGCGTTATCACCGGTCTTACCGAAATAAGCGAGATTAACTCCTTTAAAACGATTGATGGTGTTAAAACTCCTTGCGAGGGTGAACTGTTTTACCGCGGTGTTGATATCCACGACCTTACAAACGGCTTTATGAAGGAAAAACGTTTTGGCTTTGAAGAAACTGCATATCTTTTGCTTTTTGGTCAGTTGCCAACAAAATCCCAACTTGATGATTTCGCCGAGCTTTTAGCGGCTTATCGCAAACTGCCTACAAACTTTGTTAGAGATGTTGTTTTAAAAGCACCTAACGCAGATATGATGAACTCACTTGCCAGAAGTGTTTTAACTCTTTACAGTTATGACCATCACGCAAATGAAAATGATGTTCCAAACGTTTTGCGCCAAAGTCTGCAAATGATTGCAAACTTCCCACTGCTTTCGGTATATAGCTATCAAGCCTATAATCACTATCTTTTGGGCAATAGCCTTATTATTCATAATCCAGACCCCAATTTAAGCACGGCAGAAAACATTTTGCATATGCTTCGCCCCGACAGTAAATACACCGAGGCAGAGGCACGAATATTAGACCTTGCTTTAGTGCTACACGCCGAGCACGGCGGTGGTAATAACTCCACCTTTACCACCCACGTTGTAACAAGTTCGGGAACGGACACCTATTCTACAATGGCGGCGGCGCTTAGTAGCCTTAAGGGTCCACGCCACGGCGGTGCTAACATTAAGGTTGTTCAAATGTTTAACGATATGAAAGAAAAGGTTAAGGATTGGAACGACGAAGAAGAAATTGGAAATTATCTTAAACTTCTGCTTAGAAAAGAGGCATTTGATAAATCCGGTCTTATTTATGGCATGGGTCACGCAATTTACACCCTTAGCGACCCAAGAGCCAATATCTTTAAAAAGTTTGTTGGCATTCTTTCGGCAGAAAAAGGCAGAGAAGACGAATGTAAACTTTATAATACAGTTGAGCGAATTGCACCTGCAATAATCGGCGAGGAACGCCATATTTATAAAGGTGTTAGCGCTAACATCGACTTCTACAGCGGCTTTGTTTACGATAAGCTTGACCTTCCGCTTGAGCTTTATACTCCTATTTTTGCTATTAGTCGTATTGCGGGTTGGAGTGCTCACCGAATTGAAGAAATCATAAATATGGGCAAAATTATTCGACCTGCATATATAAGTGTTTCACCACATGTTGATTATAAACCTTTAAAAGACAGATAATTTTTTCAAAAACCTTGCAAAATTTAACAGGTAATAAAATCACCCGATTACATACAATATAATCGGGTGATTTTTTATGCAAGATAAAGACAAACTTACAATATCGGCAAACAATTATAATGGCGAACCCGAAACATCCTTTGACCTTATAAACAAGTATGGAACCTATCAAATACAGCCAACCGCAGATACCGAAAATCCTTTTCCAAAAATATCTCAGGCACTTCCTAAAAGGAAAAACAGAAAGCATTTGTAAAACGCTTCGTTATGGCACCTCAGCATACAAATCAAGCCTTTTTTAAAAAAATAAAAAAAAAGGCTTGATTTTTCGTTTTTAAAAATGTATAATATCAAGGTGCTTGTTGCAAATATGCTTTGGGCAAACTTAATAGGTGATGGAGAGATGGCTGAGCTGGTCTAAGGCGCACGACTGGAAATCGTGTAACGGCTAATACCCGTTCGGGGGTTCGAATCCCCCTCTCTCCGCCAAAAAATTCTTCGAACTTGTTTCGGGGAATTTTTTACTTCTTACCTATTACTCCTTCACTCTTCCCTCAAAAGTTCTCGTAATTTTTGAAGTAATAAGTAAAAAGTAAGAGGTAAGAACATTCGGCGCGCCTTTTAATATAAGATTATAAAAATTCAATCTTTACTTTAGCTAGGGTTATATGTTATTATTTTGTTAGTAAAATGTTTTACTTTAAAGGGTGATAAAAATGATTATTAAAAACGGTATGTTACTTAACGATGATTTTGTTTTTGAAAGCAAAGATATTTCATTTAGCAATAAAATAACAAACATTGAGGAAAACATTGTCGGTGATGATATTTTTGATGCAACCGACCTATATGTTATCCCTGGTTTTGTTGATACACATATGCATGGTGCTGTGGGCGAAACTTTTTTGGATTTCAATGATACTACAGCAAAAAAGATATGCGAGTTTGAAGCAAAAAATGGAACAACATCATTAGTTCCTGCCCTTTCAGCCTCTACCGAGGATAAAATGCTGGCATCCACTAAAAACATTGTTTGTGAAAGCAAAAACAATTATGGTGCCAAACTTATGGGCATACATCTTGAGGGACCCTTTTTTGCCCTTAAATATAAGGGAGCCCATTTAACAAAATATATTCGCACTCCCGACAAAGCAGAATTCGACCGCCTTTTTGATGCGGGAGAAGGCTTGGTAAAAATTATTACATTGGCTCCCGAGCTTGAAAACGGATTAGAAGTTATCAAACATATAACGCAAAAAGGTGTTACTGTATCGATTGGTCATTCTAACGCCACCTTTAAAGAGGTAATGAAAGCCTTTGAGCAAGGCGCATCACAAACAACCCATACATTTAATGCAATGTCACCCCTCAATCATCGAGAGCCCGGTGTGGTAGGCGCAGGAATGATGATTAAGGATATAACCTGCGAACTGATTTGTGACTTTTTCCACGTATGTCCTAACGTTGTTAATCTTTTAATAGATATAAAAGGCGCGGATAAGGTTACCATGATAACCGATTCAGAGGTTGGAACAGGTCTGCCCGATGGTAAATATACCGTTAATGGCAGAACCTTAACCGTTACCGACCAAAAAACCTACACCGATGATGGAACAATAGCAGGTGGAACCTCTGTTTTGCTTGACGGTGTTAAAAATCTTGTGTCCATTGGAATCCCCCTTGAAAATGCCGTTAAGATGGCAACCAAAAACGGAGCAGTAGCAGCAAAAATTTATGACAGAGTTGGTAGTTTAAAGGTTGGCAAGGATGCAGACATTTTAATTTTGGATAAAAACCTTAACATTATAAAGGTATTTGTAAACGGAAAAGAGATATAAAAAAGTAGCGAGGCTTTCTTATTAGAAGTCTCGCTACTTTTTTAATTATTCAAGTTCAAATGCGCCTGTATAGAGTTGATAATACTTGCCCTTTTGCTCGATTAGTTTTTCATGACTGCCGCGCTCGATGATTTCGCCCTTATCAAGCACCATTATAACATCCGAGTTTTGAACGGTAGAAAGTCTGTGAGCAATAACAAAAACTGTTCTGCCCTTCATTAAACTATCCATACCCTTTTGAACAATAGCTTCGGTTCTGGTATCGATGCTTGAGGTTGCCTCATCTAAAATCATAACAGGTGGGTCAGCAACCGCCGCTCTTGCTATTGAAATAAGCTGCCTTTGACCTTGTGAAAGTCCTGAACCATCACCCGACAAAACAGTATCATAGCCATCAGGGAGCATACGGATGAATCCATCTGCATTGGCTAACTTTGCTGCCGCAATGCATTCTTCATCGGTTGCATCAAGCTTACCATATCTTATATTCTCCATAACCGTTCCTGTAAAGAGGTTAACATCCTGCAAAACCACGCCAAGCGAACGTCTTAAATCGGGTTTTTTGATTTTTTGAATGTTAATTCCATCGTAATGGATTTTGCCCTTTTGTATATCATAAAATCGATTTATAAGATTAGTTATTGTGGTTTTTCCTGCACCCGTAGCACCAACAAAAGCTACCTTTTGTCCCGGTTCGGCATACAGCGTTATATCCTTTAAAACGGTTTTACCCTCGGTATATCCAAAATCAACATTGGTAAGTTTAACATCACCCGAAAGTTTTGTGTAGGTAACACTCCCGTCACTGTGCTTATGCTTCCAAGCCCATATGCCTGTTCTCTCTTCTGATTCTTCTATACCGTTTTCGGTTTCCCTTGCGTTAACAAGCATAACGTAGCCATTATCCTGTTCGCTTTGTTCATCCATAAGTGCAAATATACGAGATGCGCCAGCTAAAGCCATAACAACCGAGTTTATCTGTTGTGAAATCTGGTTTATCGGCATAGTAAAGTTACGGCTTAAAAGCAAAAATGCCGCTATGTCGCCAAGGGTTAGACCCGAAAGTCCGCCAAACTCTACACCATTTATTGAACCGAATTTTGTTATCGCCAAAAATGCACCAAGCACCGCAACAAAAACATATTGCAAATGCCCCATATTATTCATAATAGGACCAAGCACATTTGCAAACTTGTTTGCTTTTGTGGCATTGTCACACAGTTCTTCATTAAGTTTATCAAATCTTTGCTTAGCCTTATTTTCATAGCAAAAAACCTTAACAACCTTTTGGCCATTAACCATTTCCTCGATATATCCGTTTACCTCGCCTAAGGATTTTTGCTGTTTAACAAAATATTCACCGCTTTTAGAGCCTATCTTACCTGCTACCCACATCATAACAACAACCGTTATTAAAACAAATACGGTAAGATAAAGGCTTGTTGAAAGCATTGCAAAAAACACCGAGGTTATCGAAATAACCGAGTTGAAAAGTTGCGGGATACTTTGCGAAATCATCTGCCTTAATGTATCGGCATCGTTTGTATAATGGCTCATTAAATCGCCGTGCGAGTGTGAATCAAAATATTTTATAGGCAGTGTTTGCATATGCCCAAACATTTTGTTTCTAACATTTTTTAACACACCTTGTGATACGCTTGACATAATAAACTGATAAACATAAGCCGCTAAAACACCAATAACACATATAACGGCTAGTTTTAAAATAAAACTTAAAAGCGGTATAAAATCTGCTACTCCGCCATTGTCTACAACCTTTATCATAGGTGCTATATACTCGTCAATAAGGGTACCGATAGAGGAAGAAACCAAAACATTAACAATAGCGCTTATAGCAATACATATTAAAACTGCTAGAATGCGGAACTTATATTCGAAAAGCATTTTTATAAGTCTGCCTGCAGTTTTTTTATCCAGTTTTACGGGCGGTTTACCCGGTGCTACACCCTGCCTTCGCATAGGTCCTCTGCCGTGCATCATTATTTAACCGCCCCCTTTACCTGAGAATAATAAACCTCTTTATAAATTTCGTTATTTTGAAGTAACTCGTTGTGGGTTCCAACCGCATTTATCTCGCCATCTTCTAAAACAATAATTTTATCGGCTTGCTCAACCGAGGATATACGCTGAGCAATAATTATTTTTGTTGTGTTTGGTATCTCCTCGGCAAAGGCAGTGCGAATTAAAGAGTCGGTCTTGGTATCTACCGCACTTGTAGAATCGTCTAAAATGAGGATTTTAGGCTTTTTAAGCAGAGCTCTTGCAATACAAAGGCGTTGCTTTTGACCGCCCGAAACGTTTGTACCACCCTGCTCAATGAATGTGTCATATCCATCCTTAAACTCTTTTATAAAACCATCTGCCTGAGCGAGTTTACAAGCGTGTTCCAACTCATCATCAGTTGCATTTTCATTACCCCAACGCAGATTTTCTTTAATAGTGCCCGAGAACAAAACATTTTTCTGCAACACAACCGAAACAGAGTTTCTAAGTGTTTCGATATCATAATCTCTAACGTCTATTCCGCCAACCGAAACACTACCCGAATCTACATCATAAAGTCTTGGAATCATACTTATAAAGGTGGATTTTGCGCTACCTGTACCACCGATTATTCCAACCGTTTCGCCCGATTTTATATCGACACTTACTTTCTTAAGGCATTTTGAACCCTTATGTCCTCCCTTTGCATAACTAAAATCAACATCTTTAAAGCAGATGCTACCATCAGCTACAGTGCGGATTGGATTCTCAGGGTTTTTAAGGTCGGTTTCCTCGCTTAGAACCTCGCACACACGCTCGCCTGCAGCACGAGAAATTATAAGCATAACAAAAATCATCGAAAGCATCATAAGGCTGGAAAGCACCTGCATTGCATAGGTGATAACACTAAGCAATTCGCCCTGAGTCATACTGTTTGACACTATAAGCTTTGCTCCAAACCAAGCTATAATAAGCATCGATGCATACATACAAATTTGCATAAGCGGATGGTTTATTGCAATAAGCCGCTCTGCCTTTACAAAATCCTTATAAATGGTTCCTGATACATCTTCAAACTTTTTGTTCTCATAATCCTCTCTAACATAGGATTTTACAACCCTAATTCCGTGAAGATTTTCTTGAACCACGTTATTAAGTTTGTCGTAGGTTTTAAAGGTTCGCTTGAATATGGGGTGCGCGTTGCTCATAATCAAAAACAGGCCGACCGCCAAAATCGGAATTGAAACTAAAAAAACAAGCGATAATTTTGGATTAACTCCAACCGCCGCTATTAAGGAAAACAGAAAAATAGCAGGACTTCTAAAAGCAATTCTTATAATCATTTGATATGCGTTTTGAAGATTTGCCACATCTGTTGTAAGGCGTGTAACCAAACTAGAGGTTGAAAATTTATCAATACTCAAAAAGGAAAAATCCTGTATTTTGTGATACATATCGTGCCTTACGTTTTTTGCAAAGCCTGCCGATGCGGTTGCCGCCCACCTTGCCGATAGCGAACCAAAAAGCATTGAAAGACCGCAACAAATAACAAGTATACCGCAACAATATGCCACATAGGTCATATTGCCCTTGTTTATACCGTTATCAATAAGTTTAGCCATAATAAGAGGAATTATTACCTCCATAGCAACCTCTAACATTATTGTAATAGGCGCCAAAATTGAGGGTAATTTATACTCCCTTATGCATTTGCTGAGTTGTTTTATCATTTTGCTTGCTCCTCTAAATTACGTTTTATCTTATCTAAAATTCCAAAAAGTTTTTCCCTTTCTTCTTGGGTTATGCCGTTTAAAACCGATTTTTCCACCTTTTCAATCTCCCTAATGAAAATCTTGTGACGCGTGATTGCCTTTTCGGTAGGAAGTATTTGTTTGAGCCTTGCATCATATGAAACGGGAATGCGTTTTATTAGCCCATGCTTCTCCATAGTCTGCAACATATTAGTGGCGGTTGAGCGCCGAATAGAAAACTCGTTTTCTATATCCTTTTGAAAAATTTCCCTTTCGGTGTTATGGCACAAATAACCTATCACACGCCCCTGCATACCTGTTAATTTTTCGATTTTTTGCGAAGCCATAGCATTGTCGATTTCCCTGCGTATTATATTTGCGGTAGTGCGAAGTTCAAACCCTATATGACGATTTGATTGCATATTTTCACTTCCTTTTGTTAGCACCCTAACATTTTATCACTATATCCCATCTACTGTCAACCTTTTATAAATGAAAAATTTGTTAATTTATAAAATCTTTTTTACAGTTTTGATTTGATTTTCGCATATGTATGGTGTATACTATATTTGTATTATTTTATCCAAATTTTTCTTGGAGGTTTTCTTATGGATTGCAAGCAATTTTTTGACTCAATAAATAACAAGCGTATCGCTTTGTGCGGTATTGGCATTAGCAATACGCCTTTAATTTTAAAATTTTTAAGTATGGGGGCTAGAGTTTTTGCCTGTGACCGCAGAGAACGTGCCCAAATAGGCGAGTTGGCAGACCGACTTGAAAAGGAGGGCGCAGAATTAAGGCTTGGCGAAGACTACCTTAAAAACCTTGAAGTAGATGTTATCTTCCGCACCCCCGGAATGAACTTTAATCTACCCGAATTGGAGGAGGCACGCCGTAATGGTATAGCCGTCACCTCTGAGATGGAAGTATTTTTTGATTTGTGCCCCGCAACCATTTTTGCGGTTACAGGTTCTGATGGTAAAACAACCACCACAACCCTTATTGCAAAAATGCTTGAGGCAGCAGGCAAAACTGTTCATGTTGGCGGAAACATAGGCAGACCCCTTTTGCCCGAGCTTGACAATATTAAGCCTGAGGATTTTGTTGTTGTTGAATTATCCTCTTTTCAACTTATTTCAATGCGTAAAAGCCCCGATGTTGCGGTAATTACAAATGTTGCGCCAAACCATTTGGATGTTCATAAGGATATGGATGAATATGTTGGCGCCAAGAAAAATATTATGCTTCATCAAAATGCTTTTTCCCGCACAATTTTAAACCTTGATGATACTATTACAAATGGTTTTTCAAAGGATGTAAGAGGTCAGCTTTTATACTTCAGTATGACCCAGAAAATCAAAAACGGCGCTTGGATTGACGGCGAAGGCAATATTTTTATGAGTTACCGTGGCATCAATGCTCCTATTATGAACAAAAGCGATATTGCCATTTTGGGCGACCACAATGTTGAAAATTATTTAACCGCCATTTCAACCGTTTGGGGTTATGTAGGTGCGGATGAAATTCGCAAGGTTGCAAAAGAATTTATGGGTGTTGAGCATAGAATTGAATTTGTAAGAGAATTGAATGGTGTTCGCTATTACAACGATTCTATTGCGTCTAGCCCCACAAGAACCATAGCAGGTCTTAAATCCTTTGATAAAAATATCATTCTTTTGGCGGGTGGATATGATAAGCATATCCCGTTTGAGCCAATGGTACCCTATATAATTGATAAGGTAAAGCTGCTTATTCTATCGGGTCCTACCGCAAATAAGATAGAAACAGCCGTTAAAAAGGATGCAAAATATATGGGCTATAATCCAACCATTATTCACGTGGAAAATCTTGAACAGGCGGTTAAAACTGCACACAAAAACGCAGTAAACGGTGATATTGTTACCCTTAGCCCCGCTTGTGCAAGTTTTGATGCATTCCCGAATTTTGCAGTACGTGGCGAAAAATTTAAAGAGCTTGTAAATAATTTGTAATTTACGTTGAGAGTGATTTGTTTATGAATTTAAAAGAATTGGTTTTAGGTCTTTCCGAGGCTGTTGGTATCGGTCATCAAAAGCAGGTTTTTGATATAATAAAGAGTGAACTTGCACCCAACTTTGAGATTATCGAAACCCAAAATTTTATTCTAGCCAAGATTGATAATAAAAGTGATTATACCATCATGCTTGAGTCACATATTGACCAAATTGGTATGATTGTAACCGATATAAGTAATACTGGTTTTGTTTCGGTAGATCCGATAGGCTCTATCGACCCTCGTTTTTTTCCCTCTACCCCTGTTAAAATTTTAGGCAAGGAAACTGTGTTCGGCACCTTTGGGAGCGTGCCACCGCATTTGAGTGGCGATGCAGAATGCCCCACCTTTGATAACCTGTATATAGACACGGGCAGAAAAGACATTGGCGAAATAATTTCGTTAGGCGATATTGTGATCTTTGACCTAGAACCCGAATGTCTTTTAGAAAATAAAATAACTTCAATGGCTCTTGATAACCGTGCTGGCGTTGCATCGGTTGTTTTGGCGGGCAACAAACTTGCAAAATCGAAATGCCCCGTTAATATTGTTTTGCTTTTTCCATTAGGTGAGGAGTTGGGATTACGCGGTGCTAGAGTTGGCGCATACGGTGTAACTGCAAACGAAGCGCTTTGCGTTGATGTTAGTTTTGGTGATTGCCCTGATGTTCCCAGTCGCAAAACCGCAAAGCTCGGTAGTGGCGTTATGATAGGCATATCCCCCGTTCTTAACGGGAAGATTTGCAAAACTCTTGAACAAACTGCTAAGGATAAAAATATCCCCTATACTTTAGAGGTTATGGGTGGTAACACATCAACCGATGCCGATGTGATATCCCTTACTCAGTCGGGTATCCCAACGGGTCTTTTATCCATCCCTTTAAGAAATATGCACACACCTGTTGAGGTTGTTGACCTTAGAGATATCGAGGCTACCTCTACACTTATTTATGAATATGTTTTAGGGGGCGGGCTAAATGACTGATTTTCTTTCTACCTTAAAAAGCTTATGCGAACTTGATGGCCCCTCCGGCAGAGAGGACAAAATATCCACCTATATTTTAAATGAAATAAGAGATTTTTGTGATGCTAAAATCGACCCTATGGGTAATGTTATCGCCTTTAAAAAGGGTAAAAGGCCCTCTGTTAAAAAGGTTATGCTTGATGCCCATATGGACGAGGTTGGAGTTATTATAACCGATATTACCGATGCGGGATTTTTAAAGTTTGATACTGTTGGCGGTATTTCGGTTGAATCCCTTTTATGCAAAAGAGTGCGTTTTGAAAATACAGTTGGTGTAATCGGTTTTAAACCTATTCACCAATCAACCGAAGATGAGCGCAAAAAACTCCCGCCATTAGACTCCCTTTATATTGATATCGGTGCCGAAAGCAAAGAGGATGCCGAAAAATATCTGCATATAGGGGATATTGGCACCTTTGCAAATGATTGGAAACTGCTTTTGGACTCTGCAATTGAAACAAAAGCTCTTGATGACCGCATAGGTTGTGCAGTGCTAATTTCACTTTTAAAAAGCGATGCGGAATATGATTTTTACGCCACCTTTACTGTTGGCGAGGAATTAGGTCTTAGAGGAGCTAAAACAGCCACCTTTACAGTTGACCCCGAATTTGCAATAGTTTTAGAAACAACAACTGCATCGGATATTAGAGGTGCAAAGGGCACCGATGCCGTTTGTAGTTGTGGTGCGGGTGTTGTGGTTCCGTTTATGGATAGAACCACCCTTTATGACCGAGCTCTTTATGATTTTGCTTTTGAATTAGCTAAAGAAAATAATATTAAAATTCAAACCAAGCAAAAGGTGGCAGGAGGAAATAACGCAGGTTCTGTTTCACTAAGCAAAAATGGTGTTCGCACCATCACTCTAGCTCAGCCTTGCAGATATATTCACTCTCCCTCAAGCGTGACCTATATAAACGATATAAATGATTATTTGATGCTTGCTAAACTTCTTTTAAACAAACTAGCGGGCGGAGAGTTTTATGATTAAACTAATAGAAAACACCCTGCCCTCCCTGCAAAATGCAGGGAGTTTTGTGGGTGTGAAAATATCATCAAATTATTTAGCCTATGGCACAAAATACCCCTTTTGCACATTTTGGGCAGGGTATTCTGATAACACCCCAACCTCAATAATCAACAAGTATGAAAATACGATTTTTATATTATGCGATAAGGGTGCAGATTGCAGCGAACTAAAAGAGTTTTGCGATATGATTGGATATTCAAATATTCAGTCAAATGTAACCACCTTAAAACATATGGGGTTTGAGAACATAAACGAATATGCGGTTTTGTGTTATGAAAATAACTCAGCAACAAATAGCATTATAACAAATAACTCTGTAAACCTTAAAGAGGTTTATGATACACTCTTTTTCGAGCAAAGTGATATTTTGGTAAAGCCCGATTTTGACGGTTGGTATGCCGACCTTTCTCACCGAATCAGGCACGGGGTTGCATTTGCTTTGAATAAGGAAAATGCCGCTTTGATTTTTTCGCATATAAATGATGATTCGGCAATTATAAGCGGAATATCGGTTCTACCCAATGCCCGTAAAGGTTTGGTTGGAACAAAACTATTAGCAGATGCTATAAACAACGTTCTTAGGCGAAAAGTTTTCGCCTGTACTGATTTCAAAACTTCTGAATTTTATTTAAAAAACGAATTTACCCAAACAGAAAAACTTGGAATATATAGCATAACAAAGGAAGATAGTAATGGTTGATTTTTTTGATTTTTCGTCAGAGATACTTGCGCTTGATAAAAAAGCATTAAACTCCACAAAAAACAGTTTTGATTTAATCGACGGTATAACCGAATACAATCAAGCAAAGGTTTTATCGGCTTTTATTAACCATCGGGTTAGCGAAAGCAATTTTGCCGCCACCACAGGCTACGGTTATGGTGATAAGGGCAGAGATGATTTAGATGAAATTTTAGCAGAGATTTTTGGAGCAGAGGATGCTCTTATACGCCATAGCTTTGCAAGTGGAACCCACACCCTGACTGTTGCCCTTTTTGGTGTGCTTAGACCTGGCGATACAATGCTTTGCGTTACAGGCAGACCATACGATACGCTTGTAGGCGTCCTTGGTTGCGATGCCAAAACAAATGGTTCTCTTGCTGATTTTGGCGTTAAATACTCTGAGGTTGCTTTGAATGAATGCGGTATGCCAGATTTAGAGCAAATAGAAAAGGCAATAAAAACAACCAATCCCAAAATGGTTTATATTCAGCGTTCTCGCGGTTATTCTTTAAGACCAAGCCTTAATATCAATGATATAAAAGAACTTTGCGACCTTATAAAAAAAGCAAAAAACGACGCTATTATTATGGTTGATAACTGCTATGGCGAATTTACCGATAAATTAGAGCCAACTCAGGTTGGCGCCGACCTTATGGCAGGTTCGCTTATTAAAAATCCCGGCGGTGGAATTGCTCCATGTGGTGGCTATATTGCAGGTCGTAAGGATTTAATAGAAAGTTGTTCATACCGTATGACTGCGGCAGGTGTTGGCAGAGAGGTTGGCGCATCACTAGGTCATAACAGAGAGCTTTATATGGGACTTTTCAACGCACCGCACGTTACGGGCGAGGCTTTAAAAACCGCCGTTTACGCCTCGGCTCTGTTTAGCGAGATGGGTTATGATGTAACTCCAAAGCCAGACGAGCCACGCGCCGATATTATTGAGGCCATTTTACTTAAAAAAAGTGAAAAGCTTATTGCATTCTGTAAAGGGCTTCAAAGCGGTGCGCCTGTTGACTCTCATCTTACTCCTGAGCCTTGGGATATGCCGGGATATGATGATAAGGTTATAATGGCGGCAGGCGCCTTTACACTTGGCTCCTCTATTGAACTTTCTGCAGATGCTCCGCTTAGAGAACCTTTTGCGGTTTGGATGCAAGGCGGAATCAATTTCCATAGTGCAAAAATAGGAATTTTAAAAGCGGCTCAAGAAGTTTTAAAATGCGAGTAAAAACAACACGCAATCAGTTTTGTGCTGATTGCGTGTTGTTTATTGTTATTTTAATTCATCAAACTTTGCCTTCATTGTTGGGTTGTTTTTTGTAAGACGCTTGATTGATAAATCCTCTGCCTTGTTGTTTGCCAAACGCAAATTATTTTCAGAAGAAAGCAGGGCTTCCTTTGTTTTTTGCAAATGGTCTATTGTCATATCAATCTGTTTAATTGCAGTTTGGAATTTTTCACTTGCTAAACGAAAATTTCTTGAAAACTTATCCTTGAAATCAAGCAAATCCTCTTCAAAATGGGTGATATCAATATTTTGATTTTTTATAGTTGCAAGTTCTGTTTTATATTCCAAAGATTTTAAAGCGGCATTACGAAGCAAAGTAATAATAGGAATGAAAAACTGTGGGCGTACCACATACATTTTTTCATATTTATAAGATACATCAACGATTCCGTTATTATAAAGTTCATTATCTGATTCAAGTAGGGAAACAAGCACGGCGTATTCGCAGTTTTTCTCGCGCCTGTCCTTATCGAGTTCTTTAAAAAAGTCCTCGTTTTTATGTTTTGTTGCAGTTGTGTCCATCTCGTTTTTCATTTCAAACATTATGGATATAAACTCAACACCATCTAATGAACTTTCTCTAAATATAAAGTCGCCCTTGCTACCCGTTCTGGCATCATTATCCTTTTCAAAATAAGCGTTAGGAAAAGCGGTTGCTCTGATTTTATTAAACTCAATTTCGCAGTGTTGCTCTAGACTTTCACCCACCATTTTTGTTGATTGGCGAGCCTTAAAATCTTTTATACGCTCAATTTCATCATCTCTGATTTTAAGCTCAGCCAAATGCTTTTCATTTAAATTGCGCTCTCGGAGTTCTTGTTCACTCAGTGCCAAGTTAAGTTTATTTTCAAGTTCTAGTATTTTAGCATCCTTTTGCTGAACGGCGGTTTTAACCGCAAGGTCAGCATTTGTTTTACTAAGCTCAAGGTCCCCTATTAAGCGGATTATCTCAGCGTCTTTTTCGGCAAGCTTTTTATCATTTTCTGATGCTTTTTTGGTTATGGCAAGTTCCACCGCATTTTGCTTTTCGGTATTAAAGGCGAGTTCTCTTTGTTTTATTTCTTTTTCAAACTCGGTGTCACGAACTTGCTTTACTATTGCGGCATAACCCGATTCATCAACCTGAAAAACCTCGCCGCATTTTGGGCATTTTATTTCTCTCAACCTTAGCATCCCCCTACAAAAAATCTTTACCTTCTAAGTATAACATATGTCTAAAGGTAAAACAATGCTTTTCTTGTTTTTTATCGATATGTCCAATTTTTGTACGATTTGTCCTTTTTAGAGAATAATGATTGACAAAAATAAAGCGTAATTTTATAATGAAAACATGCTAACAAACAGCAGTATTTTGCCCTTAAAAGGAGTATGATTTTATGAAAATCCCAAAGCCTTTTATCCCCTTACGTGTAGAGAGTGATAATCTTCATCACACAGTTCATCTTCTTAACCGCGATTACACCTTTGGTCCCGATGGTATGATTACCTCTATTATGTCTGAGGGTCACGAACTACTTGCAGGTCCTGTTCGTGTTGTTGCTAGAGAGGATGGCCAAGATGCCGTTTGGGATATGAATTATCCCGACAACGAAAGCGAAAGTTTTATACAAAGCCGCTCGGATGAGCAGGTAATGATTTGCGGTGCAATGCAGTCAGAACGCTTTATCATTAACACATACTATACCGTAGATTATGACGGTAATATTGATATTGATTTTAAACTTATGACGCGTGGCAAAACAGTTGCCGAGGTTTTTGGTATTGCCGAATCCAAGCCTACCCTCTTTAAGCTTGATAATTTATGGCTTGAAATCCCTCTTAAGACTGAAACTGCTAAATTATATAACATATATCCAAACAGCGATATTAAACTTGCTAACGGAACATTTCTGCCCCGCACCGAAATGTCAAGTAGCGGCGTTTTGCCTGAACAAGATTTCTTTTTACCCTTTAAAGCACTTATGTGGTTTGGTAATGAAAAACGAGGTCTTGGTTGGTTTGCAGAAAATGACCGCAACTGGCAACCCGAAAACTCAGATTCTGCATTTGAAATCATCCACAAAGATGACAGCACTATAGTTGTTCGCGTCCACTTATTAGATAGCCATCCAAAAGCATGGACTGCCGAATATGAACATGGTGCATATGGATATCAACCAATCAGCTTCCGCTTTGGTTTGCACGCAACTCCCGTTAAGGAGTTCCCTAAAAACCCCTACATTCACAACGCTTTTCATATTGACTGCGGTATTAAAATTGTTGGCAATTATATCGACTTTTTTAGCAAAGAAAACCGTTTTGACCTATTAAAAGAAAAGGGCGTAACCACCCTTATTCTTCACGAAAAGTGGAACAAATCGCAAAACTGGTTTGAACTTTCAGAATTTACTGCAAATCAACTTAGATACATCTGCGATGAATGTCATAAACGCGGAATTAAGGTTCTACCCTATTTTGGATACGAGATTTCCTCTATGTCACGCGTTTGGAGTGAGCTTAAAGACAAAGTCACAGTTAAGTACTTTAATGGTCAAAAAGATGGTGGTTGGTGGCGTGTTCCTTTCCAGCGCGATTATGTTGTTTGCTACAACACCGAATATGAAGATATGTTCATAAAGGGTATCGAGAATATCATGGATACATATCATACTGATGGTGTATATCTTGATAGCACATCACAGCCTCGCTATTGCCACAATCTTGACCATGGTTGCGGTTGGTACGATGAAAACGGCAATTTACACGGCACCTATCAAATCCACGCCATCCGCCATTTGTTTAAACGCCTTTATGATGTTGTTACCTCTCGCGGCGGTATGATAAACGTACACAGTTACGGATTTATGAACTTCACTGCTCTGCCATATATCCATCAGTCCTGGATAGGTGAAAATCTACAGATGATTTTAATGAAGGGTAGCGATGAGGATATTAACCTCGACTACTTCCGCACAGAGTATATTGGTCGAAATATAGGTGTTCCCGCCGAGTTTATTGCATATGCAAACCCGCCCCATTGGACCTTTGAAAACGCTGTTTCAATGTCTATTTTACATGGCATTTTGCCGCGTCCTAATGATATAAATCACCCGCTTGAACTTATGAGTGGGATTTGGAAAATATTTGATTCCTTCCCAATTGAAAAATCCGATTGGATGCCCTATTGGGAGAACTCAGTAAAAGCCGACCACGAAAAAGTAAAGGTTAGCTATTATCGTTACACCACCTTAACGGGTGAAGTGCAGTTGCTTGCCTTTGTGGTAAACATCTCTTCTAAACCTATCGAAAAGGTCACTGTTGATTTCGGCGAAAACGTTAGTTCTGTTACAGATATGACCCTCAAAACCGATGTTGGCTTTACCTTTGATATAGGCAAATACGGCTACCGAATTTTGTATATTAAATAAAATGTTAAATCACCCTCCCGAAAGCATTTTAGCTTTCGGGAGGGTGATTTTTGGTGCGGATAACAGGACTTGAACCTGCACCGAGTTGCCCCGACTAGAACCTGAATCATTTAATAGATAGTTCTGCACAGTGCTTCCTACACCATTAAAGTTCTTTGAAAACCGCATAAATAAAGGTTTTTTTACCAAAAACAGTGATTTTATCAGCAATCTGACAAAATCACTGTTTTTGATGTTTTATAGAACTTTGGTAGACATTTGGAAGACAACATCATTATAAAAAGACTTACAAATAATCAGATGCTTTTTTCGCAATTTGAAATGATTTAGCTATTTTATTATGATCCTTCTTTTTGAATGCTGCTAATTGATCCTCGTTTACAAAGCAACGTGTTGATGTGTACATAGGCTCATCATCGCTCTTGTCACCTAACGAAAGAGTATATTTTTTATCCATTTTTGTGTAATCGTTTAATTTTGCATCAAAAACACATATAAAGCAAGGCAAAACTTTTTCTACTCCAAACAATTCAAAAGAGTATGTTGCTTCAAACTGAAACATAAGCAAACTTCCAATGGCACTTTTTAACTTTTCTTCATCATCGATATTCCAACCACCATCTAATGTTTTAATCTGTTGATTGTCACGTATAGGCTTATTTTTTATAAGATTTTGATATAAGTGTTCTACCAAACAAACCTTTCCAAAAGGAACATCTTCGTAAGGTAACTGAAAAGACACATCAAGACATTTTTCCAATTTTAAAACTTTCTCCCAAAATTTAATGGTACTGTTTGGGAACGCTTTGCGTTTTTTTGATGTAAGTTTACTTTCCAATTCAAAACCACACATAACACCTTTACCCCTCATAAAAGCATTATATATTTGCATCGCTTCTAACATTTCTTGCACAGTGGTGGCATTTTTTAATTGAACGGAGATGTTAAGAGTAAAATTATGCTCGACTTCATCAAACATATAGTTAATCTTTAAGGGCGTACTATCAATGGACTCAAAAGAACATATATTAACGCTTTCGTTAGGTGTTCTCGAAACTAAAATAGTTGTTTCATAACCACTACCACCGATAGTAATATGGAATGGTTTCGGGAATTCTGGTGGTTGTGCAAAAAAACTAGATTTGACAATTTTGACAGGACTATATGGATTAAAAGCCATTTTCTCAATAGGAATCTCATGACCGTTTAAAATTAGGGTATTGGGCTTATTAAGTTTCAAGGGAATTGTTCGTTGAGCATTATAAAAATATTTAAACATATCATCCGCGGTAAAATCCGGCCCTAATATTTTCTTTTGTTCATCGCTCAATTCGACGCTAAATCCACTAATAGTAAAGGAATCAGTATCACTAACTGCATAACAAATGCCGTCTTCCGCCGCCTGATATTTTAAACCATCGGGCAACTCATTACTTAAGTACTCCAATAAAGCGTATGGTACTTTTGTCTTTGTTTCTTCTGTTTCATTGAAAACACTGTCAAAGTTTACAAACATTAGAAATCACCTCCTGATTTATCCCAAATGATGATTTTTGAAACTATTTCGTGTTCTAATATTTTATTATTGGTTAAAGTAGAGACCAATTTTGACAGTTCTACAAAATCAGAACCGTTTTTTACAATTATATATTTTATATCAGAATATTCAAACTTCAATGAAATCTTATCAAGGCCATCCATAGCGTTGCTCATTTTGTAGAATAGTTCCGTGTCTAATTTGTTTTTATCGAAGAGGACTTGATCAAATCCTTCAACTGTTACGTCAGGAACAAATCTCCACTCACATTCATCTGTAAAACATTTCGTTTCGTTTTCCTGTGTGTTGCGATTTTTAAATTTCCCTTGATAAGGCTTCCAGTACATTAGTTCATGAAGCAAATAATTCTTTAATGCATTTAGCGAATCAGAGGATTCACCCTTAGAACTTAAGGCTTTTGAAAAAGCTTCAGAAAAATCCTCTCTTAAATGAGATTTAGGATTTATGTATTGTATTGGTTGAATACAGTTTTTCATGCCCCATTCTTTTGAAAATGCCAGCCCGTAATATCCATACCACGCCAAATGTTCCCCTAGACGATGCATATTAATATCACAAAAGCAGCGCATAGGAAATGCTAACTTTTCAAAATTTG
Source organism: Acutalibacteraceae bacterium (assembly GCA_045577495.1). Classification (GTDB taxonomy): domain Bacteria; phylum Bacillota; class Clostridia; order Oscillospirales; family Acutalibacteraceae; genus UMGS1279. The sequence continues at coordinate 4,181 of JAZNIK010000005.1, read as the reverse complement.
GGATATTTAAATATCGTATATCCTCCGCGCAGTATCTTGGTGAAAGCATTTTCTTTTTTAATGAATTCATTAAAAACTCTAGTTGAGAAGTAAATGTAAAAAGAGTATCAGCTTGAACCTTTGAAGGAACATGAGGCTCTTCTTCAGCTTTTGTTATTTCTACTTTCCCTAAATCCAGTACTTTATCTGCCAAAACATTCCCTCCTATTTTTGTTGATATTATTTTACCATAATTCGACAATATATGCAAGGATAGTTCAAAATCTATTAAAAATAAATTCGCTATTTGCAAAAAAACATCTTGACATTTATAATTTATTATGCTATCATAAGCATACAACGATTGCAGATACTGTTTATCTGCTGGTCGACGTCCCCTAATTTGGAGTATGTAAATACTCGTGGAACATCCTATGGGTGTTCTAATTAGCGGGGCCGCACACGTGTTGACCGACGATGTGCTGCACCCCGCGGGTTGCCCAAGGGACTTGGGCAAGCCGACAAATTGATTAGATGAGTTTCCTGTATGCACCACTCTTTTTCAAGGGACGGAGTCGCCTCAACTATATTTGCGGCTTCGAAAAGGAGGGCCTGCTATGGCCAAAAATAAATCGTTTGTGATACAGGATGTTCCCGAGCGTTCTCATCCGCCGGAAAAATCTCAAAGAACTACATTTAAGCTTAAAGTGTTTAAGATGCTTTTTAAGCTGATTGAAGCGCTTTGGATGGTTGTCCAGATTGCTCAATACATTGTTGAGATTTTTCGGAGATAGGAATGCGTGCTATCGGGGAAGCTCATCTAATTTTGTTTTCATGCACGTAAGTGCTTTATATAGGAGGAAATTTATATGATTTGCGTTACTCTCAAGAAACTTCGTAATATTTACGGATTTAAGGCTTCTGAAATGAGCACCAAGCTAGGGATTTCGTCCAGTTATTTATCAGAAATTGAGAATGGGAAAAAGCAGCCTTCTTTAGAATTGCTTACAAAGTATTCTGAGATTTTTGATATTAAGCTTTCTTCTTTAATTTTGATTTCTGAAACGTATGAAGAAGCAGAAGCCAAAGGTAAAGGTACTGTTATGATTAGAAATATGATGATGCACCTTATCAATGGTATGTCACAAGACGAGGATGTTAATGAAAAAGAAAAAGTATCCACTTAATCAATGCGTTCTATATAAATGTAACAGCAAAAGAAAGCTTGAACATTTGCTTACAATAGTTCCTGGTCAATTAAAACTTATCTATACAGAAATTAGATATAGTAATTTTGAAATTGACAAAAAGGATTCTAATGAAAAAAGGCAGATTACAGCTCCAAAACATATTTTAAAGCAGGTTCAACGTAGAATCCTTAATCTTATTAAATTTATTGAGCGTCCAGAGTGGGTTATTGCCGGAACAAAAGAAAAATGCTATATTGATAATGGTAAATTTCATTTAAATAGCAACTATGCATTAACTGTTGATATAAAAAAGTATTATGACAATTGTCAACGTGAGTATGTGTATAGGTTTTTTCGAGATAAAATGTTAAACTCTCCTGATGTGGCTAAAATACTGACTGATATTGTTACTTATGAGGGTGGTATTCCTACCGGTTGCCCTACTAGTCAGTTGATTGCATACTATGCTTATGAGGATATGTTCGCCAATATTAAAAAAATTGCGGACAAGCATGGTTGCTTATTTTCTCTTTACGTTGATGATATGACTTTCTCGAGCGAAACCCCTTTTAATAAAGATGTTCTTGAAAGAGAAATAGATATTGAGCTTAGAAGATATCAGCATAAACCTAAATATAAAAAAGTAAAGTATTATTCAAAAAACGAACCAAAACCAATAACTGGTACTGTTGTTACGAAAGATAATACTTTAGTTGTTCCAAACAAATTGCAAGAGAAGGTATATAAGGGTTTTCAAGACGTAAAAAAGCTTGATAATAACGATAATTCTAAAGAAGCAATTAAAAAAATATCTGCTTTGCAAGGACGAATACAAGCATCGCAAAATATTGAAGGAACCGCAAAATTTCCAGAAATTGAACGAATAACCAAACAAATTAGTAAGGAACACGTTGGATTAGATGCGGTTGTCCCCTCGAGAAAACCTAAAAGGCGCTCAAAAAAGATTCGAATAGCAAAATAAAAACCAAACTTATTAACTGAAAAAACTAAAAGCCGTGGCAGATTAATACTTCCACGGCTTTTTAACATGTTTATTCCAAATATGGTTTTGAACGGCCTTCAGAAAAGAAAGAGAAGCTGTGAGGCGGTTCTATTATTTCTTTTGCAAAAATTAAAAGACTTACAAATGACGGAGTTGGGAAAAAAGTGTATACATCTTTTATTTCATCGTCGAGTTCTATTTGTGTTCTTTTAATGAGATGATATTTTGTTAACACATTTACGATCTCTTTTGTTTTTTCTAAATCTACATTCAATTCCTTTATAAATAAATTTTCTGTAAAGGCTTTTTTAGAGTCACGCTTAAAAAGCAATAAAAAGGCATTAAATATATCATTATCAGACAAATCCTTAAAAAACTCTATATAATTAATATTATCAAACAAACCTTTATTTTTGTCCTTTATCTCCGGAACAAATAAAAAGTATTGCAATCTGTTGGCAATGCCCATGCGTGTGAAACCATGATCAGATAAAATACTTGAATATTGTTGATCATCGGGTTTGTTCATCAATTCATAATCTTTTATTTTTCCGCCGTTTATTATTTCGGCATCAACATTACCACCAAAATTAAAAATTGATCGTTCAATGTCCCAACAGAGTTCAAATATAGTTTTAAACCTTTCTTCTGAATCCGGTTTAGTTTTCCTTATGTGTTCAAATATAGCAGAAGTTATATTTATATTCGCATCACCTCTGCCAAAAAGCTTGTCTACCGTAATCTCAAAAAAGTCAGCGATTTTGGGTAATAATTCGGTATCAGGAACTCCGCCGTTTTCCCATTTGGAGACTGCTTGAGCTGACACCCCTACATATTTAGCAAGCTCATCTTGAGTAATGCCTTTTGTCTTACGGAGTTCTGATATTACAGCACCTATATTTTTTATGTTCATAATGGTTCTCCCTTCATTTGCGAATAATGAAAGCTTTCACTATCTGTATTATATATCAAAACGCAGTTGATTTCAACGGAGGCTAAATTGAGATAAAACAACTAATGGTTGTTTAAGTGTCTGAAATAATTTACAATATTTTTATAAACTACTGAACCGCTTAATAGAATTTGCGACCTTGTAGGTGAAAGCTTTCAAAAGAGGTACCGAAGATGAAAAGCAAAGACTTAGAAAACTACATAGAATTCCTGTTATCTGCCGCCCTACAAAGATGCGGCAATATATATGATGCTGAGGATCTAACACAGGAGACACTTCTTGCAGCGCTGTCATACATGGCACGTGGCAAAGATATTCAAGATGTAAAAGCGTGGCTTCTCGTTGTTATGGGGCGGAAATTCAATGATATGCTCCGCAAAAGATATAAGCAACCAATAGTCAGTATTGGAGATAACTTTGATATCGTTGATGAGAATGCCATGAACCAATTGAATGATGAAGACGACGAAGCTGAGAATGTTCGTAAAGCAGTTGCATACCTTGCCAAAAACTATCGCGAGGTTATCGTGCGGTACTACATGAACGGTCAGAGCGTAAGTCAGATCGCATCAGAATTGGGTATTCCAGAGGGGACTGTAAAAAGCAGATTGCATCTTGGCAGGGATCATGTAAAGAAAGGGATCAGAGATATGGAAAAATACTCAAAGCAAAGTTATTCACCTATAACACTTCATGTTTCTTACAGTGGAAATCCCGGATTAAACGGAGAGCCAATCACTCTTATCAAAAACGATCTCATCGCACAGAATATCCTGTGGCTGGCTTATTCTAAGCCGGTAACTATTGAGGAGATTGCATTGTCAATCGGTATTCCGGCAGCATACGTAGAACCTATTGTTCAAAAGCTGGTAGACGGTGAACTAATGAAAAAGGTTGGGAACAAGGCTTATACCGACTTTATGATTTCAACTTTGGATGATAAGGAAAAGCATATTCCGGCGCAGAAAAAATGTGTACATGAGAATTTTGAGTTATTCTGGAATGCTATCGAAAAAGCCCTTGTGAAGCTCCGTCAGTGTGAGTTTTACGAAAGATG
>JAZNIK010000004.1:0-16785 GCA_045577495.1 Acutalibacteraceae bacterium | reverse complement strand
TTGTCACGCACTCATTGATGCTTTATATACATTTTTCTCTACCTATCATCTGGAATGCAAAATTCGGGATGTGATTCGGGAACGCTTTTTATATGAGGATGAAGATGAAATTAGCCAGATTGAAGAATATACTTATGTTTGGAATATTGATAAAAAGGTTTGGCTAGCAGATTGGGGTATGGACCCCGCAGGACTTCGCGCACAGGATGAAAAAGACAGGGAAGAAACAAAGCAAAAACTTGATAACCTTAACGAAATAAGAAAAAAGATAGTATCTCCACTTTTAATAATTAAAAATTCATTTGGTAAATCTTGTGCCGATATTACTAAAACGGTTTATCAAACCATCATAAATCTAGGGTGCGATACTACTCTAAAACAAAATTGTGATGCTCTTTTTGAGGATAATAATACCGATGATGCTGAGTTTTTGATGGATTCTTGGGATAGCGTTATGTCGGTTTTGGATGATATGGTTCGTTGTATGGGCGAGGAAAGTATTACTGCAACCGAATATATCGAGATGCTAAAATTTGCTATGTCGGGCACTACATTAGGTGTTATACCTCGAATGATAGATGAGGTTACCTGTGGCAGCGCGGATAGAATCAGACCAAGCAGACCAAAGGTTGTGTTTATGCTTGGGATGAATCAGGGCGAATTCCCCGCACCCGTAAGCGAAGGCGGTATTTTATTAAAGGCGGACAGAATGAATTTAGAAAAGGTTGGAATTGAAATATCCGATCAGTTTAAAAAATTCGCCATTGATGAAAAGTTTTTGGCATATTCATCAATCTGCTCAGCTAGTGAAAAGGTGTTTGTTCTGCGCCATAATTTTGAGTTTGATGGCACCCAAAAGGAAGAGAGCATTGTTTACACAAAAATTAAAAACACCTTTACAAAATGTGAAATTAAAGATTTTCAAACCCAACTTCCCGAAACCTTGGAGGATGGGTTTGAAATGTTGGCAAAGGGTTATAAAAAAGGGGATGATTTAACCCTTAGCCTTAAAAATTGTTTTGAGAATAATGATGATTATAAATGGCGAATTGATGCTTTTGAAAGAGCTTCGGTAAAAACAGAGCGCCGTTTAAATCAAAATGCCTTAGACAAACTGTTTAAAAACGATATTTATTTGTCGGCAAGTAAGATAGAAGTGTATAATAAGTGCCCTTTTTCATATTTTTGCAAATACATTTTAAAGCTTGGCAGACTTCAAAAGGCAGAGCTTGATGTTTTGCAACGAGGCACCATTGTTCACTTTGTTTTAGAAAAAGTTTTAAAAGCCTTTGGTGAAACTATTGCCTTTGTTAAGGCGGAAGAAATTAGCGATAAAATTCATCTAGCTATGAATGAATATCTAAATAATATTAAAGGCTTTGAGTATTTGCAAATTCCTCGTTTTGAGTTTTTGTTTAAAGAGATTGAAAAGATGCTTTGTAATTTGCTTTTGCATATTTCAAAAGAATTTAAAAATAGTGATTTCAAGCCTAGGGCGTTTGAACTTAATATATCAGATTTTGATGGCGATATTCCCGCACTAAAACTTGATTTTTCGCCTAATAAAAGAGCGATTATAACGGGTCAAATTGATAGGGTAGACCTTTTAAAAAATGATGATGGAAATGAGTTCGTTCGCGTAATCGATTATAAAACAGGTAGCAAATCTTTCTACTTGGCAGATGTTGTTTATGGTCTTAATCTGCAAATGCTTTTGTATCTTTATATCTTAAGTAGGGATAAAGCGTATGGTGATAAAACCTCGGCAGGCATTTTGTATATGCCCTCTAACAGAGGTATGAAATCGGCATCCAAAAAGGAATCACCCTTAAAAATGAATGGTATGCTTTTAAACGATAGCAAGGTTTTAACCGCTATGGATAAGGCGGGTATAGGTGATTTTATACCCAAGCCGCCCAAAACCGAGCGTGCAGCCGACCCAATGATATCAAAAGAGGATTTTGAAACTGTATTTTCATATCTTGAAAATCAGGTTAAATCGGTTGCAAAAAACATAAGTGATGGTATTTACGATTTATGTCCACGTGATGGAACCGAAAGCTCGGCTTGTAAATATTGTGATTTTTCACACGTTTGCCTTATTGAAGACGATTTTGAAATTAAACAAACACCAAAAGAAAAAAACAGTGTTTTGCTAGAAAAAATGAAGGAGGCTAACCAAAATGGCAATTAAGTGGACAAACTCACAGCTTGATGCAATCAATGCTAAGGGTTCGGTAATTGTTACTGCCGCAGCAGGTAGTGGTAAAACTGCCGTTTTGGTTGAGCGCGTTATTGAGCGGCTTTGTGATGATGAAAATCCTGTTTCTGCTGATAGATTGCTTATTGTTACATTTACAAAAGCGGCGGCGGCAGAGATGCGTCAGCGTATTGAAAAGCGCTTGTCACAAAAAATTGATGAACAACCGAATAACACAAATCTTTTAAGGCAACAACTATTGATTTCCTCGGCAGATATCTGCACGATAGACTCTTTTTGCATTAAACTTCTAAGAAGTTATTTTAGTGAGCTTGGTATTTCTCCTGACTTTAAAATTGCAGACCCAATTATTGAAGAAAAAATAAAAAGAAAAACTGCCGAGGGAATTTTTAATAAGCGTTTTGAGGCAACGGATAAAGAGTTTATCTCATTTTTAAATGCTTTTGATTCAACCTATGGTGAGCAAAATGCAATTTCTGCCTTGTTAGAACTTTATAAATTCACAAGCATTTTACCCCAAAGCAATAGGTGGATTGAAAGGGTCAAGGCCTCTTACTCGGTAACCGATGCAAAGGAATCGGAGTTTTTTAAGGCAGTAATCGGTTGGATGCTAAATGACTTGCCGAATGTTATTAAAGAATTTAAAATCGGCATTGAGGAAACCGAGCAAGACCCCCTGCTTTACGAAAAGATAGGCGAGTTGCAATCTACTTTTTATGATTATTTATGCTCTTTAAATGAGGCTTGTTTGTCCTATGACTATAATGCGGTTTGTGCACTTATAAAAAACCCGCCCGCATCTTTTCCTAGTCTTAGGTCGCCAAAATATGATGCCGAAATTCTTATTAATGCAAAAACCAGTTATAAACAGGCAGAAAATTGGGTAGCAGGTTGGCAAAACTGCTTTGCTTTTGATGATACCGCCTTTTTAAAAGAACTTGTAAGTGTAAAACCTGTTATAGATATGCTTTGTGACTTGCATCAAGAATTTTCATTTGCTTACCGCGAAGAACTTGATAAACGTTCATTTTTAACCTTTAGCTTGGTTGAACAACTTGCGTTATCCCTTTTAACTAAAGAAAATGAAAAAGGTGATTTGGTTCCGTCAAAACTCGCAGAAGATATAATTTCTTTGTATGATGAGGTTATGGTTGACGAGTTTCAGGATGTTAATAATCTGCAAAGTTATTTGTTCAATATCATTTCTGACAATGGCAAAAAACTTTTTGTTGTTGGTGATGCAAAGCAAAGTATCTATGGTTTTAGAGGTGCCAATCCCGAACATTTTTTAAACAAGAGTAATAGTGCCGATATATTTAACGAAGATATACCTAAAGATACTTTAAAAAGGGTAATCCTTTCTAAAAACTTTAGAAGCCGCAAACAAATTTGCGAGTTTGTTAATGAGTTTTTCAAACTTTTAATGTCAAAGGATTTCGGCGGTATAACCTATGATGAAAATGAAGCCCTTAATAACGGTGCTACTTTTACACAAAATAATTTACCCGCTATTGAAGGTCATTTGCTTACCTCTGCAGAAGAACTGTCCTCGGCAGAAAGCGAGGCAGTTTTTGTTGCGAATTATATTAAAAATACAGTTGCAGAGCCACCATTTTTAAGAGGAAAGGATAACACCTTAAGACAGGCAAATTATGGCGATTTTGCAATCCTTTTAAGAAAAAGTTTTAATTTTTCTGTTTTTGTTAAAACATTTAAGGAGTTTGATATCCCTGTTTCGCTCGGTTATGGTGATTTCTTTAAAACGGCAGAAATTAAAATGATTATCTCTTTTTTAAAGGCAATTAGCAACCCGTTAGACGATATGAATTTGTTGGGTGTTTTAATGTCTTTGATTTTTGGTTTTGCCGAAACCGAAGTTGCTTTGCTAAAAGCAGATTCAAGCTTTGATAGATTTTATCACGCCATTTTAAAAAGCGAAGATAAAAAGTGCAAATTTTTTGTTGAAAGATTTAATTTTTGGCGTAAGAAATCCGCATCAATGTCGGTTGGCGATTTTGTAAGCTTTTTGATTGCTGATAGTAATTTAAACAGTCTTGTTTTGTCAATGGATGAGGGTGAGCGAAGACTGAACAATCTGCTTTTGTTTGAGGAACTAGCGGCGGGTTATCCTGATGATGTTACGGAGGATATTTCGGGCTTTTTAAATTTTCTTGAATTTCTCAAAGAGGCAGGGGATATTAAATCTCAATCATCTAAAAACAATAATTCGGTTCGCCTTATGACAATGCATATGTCAAAGGGACTTCAGTTTCCTATAACCATAATCGGCGACTCGTTTGGTATGTTTAGCCGTAGGGAAACAACCCAAGATATTGCCTTTCATAATGGACTTGGAATTGTTATTAACCCCGTTGACGATGAAAATAATATCAAGGTTAAAACAACCCAAAAAGAGATTGTTAATAGCGCACTTCTTAGAAAACAGTGGGAGGAAGAACTTCGCCTTTTGTATGTTGCTATGACAAGAGCGGAGGAAAGATTGGTTTTTGTTTTAACCGCTTCAAGCTTTAAAACCAAAATAAAAACCGCTTGCGGGCGTGTTTTGAGTGGCGTGGGTGATAATGGAGTTTTAAATTCTGCAATCGCAAAGGACTGCAACAGTATTGGCGATTGGCTTTTAATATTCCTTTTGCTTCTGCCTCAGTCTAACGATTTATGGAAGGAAGCCGACCTAACAAGACCTAAAAATAGGCTAAAAAACTTAGAGTCACAGGTTGTAATCAATAAGGCATTTGCAGAAGAAATATATAATACCGATTATGCCGATGATAAATCCATAGAAAAATCTATTGCTACCAACGACTACACAGCTGAGCTTGGCGATATTTTTAAGTACAAATATCCTTTTGAAGAATTACGTGAGATAGAAATTAAAACCTCTGTATCTGCACTTACCAAGCGTAGCGCGGGTAGGGAGTTTTGCGCAACCTCAAAGCCTGCATTCTTATCATCGGGCGGTTTAACTCCTACCGAGAGGGGTACAGCACTACATAAATTTATGCAGTATGCAGATTTTAATCTGGCAAAGATAAATGCTAAGGCAGAAATTGAAAGGCTTTATGAATATGAGTATATTTCTCGCGCCGAGGCGGATGCAATAGATATAAACAGGGTAGAAAAGTTTATAAAAAGTGATATCTTTGCGCGAATTTTAAAAGCAGGTAAACTGTATCGTGAGCAAAGATTTATGCTTTCGGTAAAGGCGGGAGAATTATATAATAACCTTTCGGATTTTGCTAAGGATAAATCGGTTATTGTTCAAGGTGCGGTTGACTGTATGTTTGTTGAAAATAACAGTATTGTTTTAATAGATTTTAAAACCGATAGAACAAATGATGAAGAATTTTTATTAAAGCATTATGCAGAGCAACTTAAAACATACTGTCGCGCGGCAGAAAAAATGCTAGGCTTATCAGTTAGTGAATGTTATATCTATTCGCTGCATATGAGCAAAAAAATAGAAGTTGAAATTTGATAGATAAAATATGCATAAATATGCAACTTTCTATTGAAAAAATAGCCTTTTTGATGTAAAATGAATTATATATGTTTTAGGCGGTGACCCAATGACAAGAAAAGAAGAAAGAGAACAGGCATTTTGCCTTGTTTTTGAAAAAAGTTTTAGAGATGAAACCTGTGATGATATTATAGAACTTGCAAATACTATTAGAGATTTTGAGATTACTGATTATATTAAACAGGTTTTTTGCGGTGTTTATAATAATCTCGAAGAAATCGACAGTATCATTTCTAAATATTTGGTAAAATGGAGTATTGACCGTATACCAAAAGCCGATAAGGCTCTTTTGCGCCTTGCGGTGTATGAAATGAAATATATGGAGGACATTCCGATTAGCGTGTCGGTTAATGAAATCGTTGAACTTGCAAAGGTATATTCGGGCGCGAAAGACCCCGCATATATAAACGGCGTTCTTGGTAGCGTCTCTCGTGGTGAGTTTTAATATGGTTTCTTTTGGCATTGATAGTAGCAATTATCGTTCATCTGCCGCCGCTATTTTAGATGACGGCAGATATATTTCTAAAAGAAAATTGCTATATGTTTCTGAGGGCAGTAGAGGGCTTCGCCAAAGTGATGCAGTATTTTTGCATACAAAACAGTTGCCCGATATAGTTTCATCGGTTTTAAAGGAAATTAAATCAACGGATATTAAATGCGTTGGTGTGTCTACCAAGCCTCGAAGACTTGAGGATAGTTATATGCCTTGTTTTTTGGTAGGTGAGGGTTTGGCTAAGGTGTTAAGTTCTGCGCTTAATGTTCCGCTTTATAATTTTTCTCATCAAGAGGGGCATATTGCGGCGGCGCTTTTATCGGCTGATTGTATTGATATTTCAAAAAAGCCTTTTATTGCTTTTCATATCTCGGGCGGTACTACCGAGGCACTTTTGGTAGAACAAGCCGATATGGGCTATAAAACACAAATAGTTGTCAAAACTCTTGATTTGAATATCGGTCAAATAATGGATAGAGTCGGGGTTATGCTTGGAATTTTATTTCCCTGTGGGGATGAACTTGAGCAGCTAGCCTTAAAAGGCAAGTGCCCTAAAGCTATAAAACCAACATTAAAAGGTATGGATTGCGCTTTATCGGGTGTTGAAAATCAGTGCAAAACGATGTTTGATAGTGGCGAACCAAAAGAAAATATTGCAAGGTTTGCTATTGAATATTCAGCAGAAGTTTTATATAGAATGACCGCCTTGATTCGCGAAAAATATGGCGATTTGCCCATTGTTTATTCGGGCGGTGTTATGGCGAACGAAATAATAAAGGCAAAATTATCTGAATTTAGTGATGTTTATTTTGCGTCTGTCGACCTTTCGGGCGATAATGCAGTCGGTATTGCTTATTTGGCAAAAAAGGCTTTGGAGAGTGAGTTATGCAACAAATAAGTTTAACTGTCAGACAACTGAATTTATATGTTCGCTCTTTGCTCGAGGGTGATTCGCACCTAACCTCACTCACCTTGGAGGGTGAGCTTTCAAATTTTAAAAACCACTATTCAAGCGGTCATTGGTATTTTGTTTTAAAGGACTCTGATGCGGCTGTAAGAGGTGTTATGTTCAAGGCGAATGCCATGCGTGTAGAATTTGAGCCAAAAGATGGTATGCGTGTTATTTGCAAGGGCTATGTTTCTTTGTATGAAAAGGACGGACAATTTCAGTTTTATGCAGAAAGTATGCGCCCGTTTGGTGAGGGGGATTTGGCTGCAGAGTTTGAAAGAATAAAGAAAAAACTAGAGGCTGAGGGACTTTTTTCTGCCGATAGAAAAAGGGCGTTACCACAGTTTCCAAAACAAATTGGTGTAGTAACCTCCGAAACGGGTGCCGCCTTGCAGGATATTCTTCAAATACTTTCACGCAGATATCCAATTTGCGATATTAAAATTTATCCCGCCTTGGTTCAGGGTATGGGTGCGCCAAAAAGCATAATTTCAGCACTGGGTTTGGCATATAATAGCGACTGCGATGTTATCATTGTTGGTAGAGGTGGCGGCAGTGCCGAGGATTTATCCTGCTTTAATGATGAGGAATTGGCTAGAACAGTTGCAAAATCACCCGTTCCCGTAATATCTGCGGTAGGTCACGAAATTGATTTCACCATATGCGATTTTGTTTCGGATTTACGCGCGCCAACACCCTCGGCGGCGGCAGAACTTGTAACCCCCGATTTGTATGAACTTATTTCAAAGATAGAAAATACAAAAACAAGAATTAAATCCTATTTAACGCAAAGAATCAATGCATATGAGCAACAGATAAAACAGATTACTACAAGACGGTGCTTCGCTTATCCTGAGCTTTTGTTTTCACCCTATGAGTTTAGGCTTGACTCAGCTATGGACAAGTTTAAAACTGCATATTTGTTTAAGATAAATAGTAATGAATTAGAATTTGAAACCCTTAAAAATAAGGTTTTTGCTTTATCGCCTCAGAAAATCTTAGAACGTGGTTTTTCGGCGGTATATAGTGGCAAAAAAATAATCAAAAGCGTTAGTGATGTTAAGATTGATGATACATTAAATATTAAGCTATCTGATGGCTTGGTCGAATGTAAGGTCACTTCAGTATTCAAGGAGGAATTAAAATGAGTGAATTGAAATTTGCCGATAAATTAAATAGACTTGAAGAAATTGCCCGTAGTTTAGAAAATGGCGAATGTTCCTTAGAGGACGCTATTGACCTTTATGAAGAGGGCAAAAAACTTGCAAATGAATGTACCGATACACTTAAAAATGCAAAACAAAAAATAGAGGTAGTAAAATAATGATAAAGCAAAAGCTAAATGATTTTACTTTGATTGTTGAAGATAAATTAAATAGCGAGTTATCTGCTCATGATAACAGTTTTGCTATGCATTATAAGGCTATGCAGTATAGTGTTTTGGCGGGTGGTAAGCGACTTAGACCCTTTATCATGAGCGTTTTTTATAAGGCATCGGGCGGAAAAGGTGACCACTTTTTAAACTTTGCCGCTGCCCTTGAGATGATTCATACCTATTCGCTTATACACGATGATTTACCTTGTATGGATAATGATGATATGCGTAGGGGTAAGCCGTCCTGTCATAAAGCGTTTGGCGAGACTACCGCATTACTTGCGGGTGATGCTCTTTTAACAAAGGCGTTCGAAACTGCCGCAAATACAAAAAATATTGATGCAAGTTTGGTTGTTAAGGCTATTTCGGTACTTGCAAATCTTGCGGGTGCAGATGGAATGATAGGAGGTCAAGTGATTGATTTGGCTATCGAACAAAAAACACCCGAGCTTGATGTTGTTACTCAAATGTATAATAAAAAAACGGGTGCTTTGCTTGTTGCGGCGGCAAAAATTGGAGTAATACTGGCAGGCGGCGATGAAAAAACTCAAAAATCTGCCGAAACCTACGCTTCTTCGCTTGGAATTGCTTTTCAAATAGTTGATGACCTATTGGATCTTGTTGGTGATAGTAAACTCTTAGGCAAACCCGTTGGTAGTGATGAAAAAAATCAAAAATCAACCTATGTTTCAATAGTTGGTATAGAAAAAGCAAAAGCAGATGTTGTAAAGTATACAAATAGAGCAAAATCGGCTTTAGAATGTTTTGGTGATAAGGCAGAGGATTTGTTACTGCTTGCAGAATATTTAATTAACCGTAATAGTTAGTAAGAAAGGTTTGAATACCCCTTGCAATATAATTTGTTAGATAAAATTAAAACGCCTGAGGATATAAAAGGCTTCACAAATGAGCAACTTAAAAAATTAAGCGATGAAATTCGCCATTGTTTAATAGATACTATTTCTAAAAACGGTGGACATTTGGCATCTAATTTGGGTGCTGTTGAATTAACTGTTGCACTTCATAAGGCTTTTAATTCTCCTAAGGATAAAATTTTGTTTGATGTTGGGCATCAATGCTATACTCATAAGCTCTTAACAGGTCGTTTTAATAGATTTAATACTGTTAGAAAAGAAAATGGCTTGTCGGGCTTTATGCGCCCTGACGAGAGTGAATATGACCCATTTGTTACAGGGCATAGCAGTAACTCTCTTTCAGCGGCATATGGTATTTATAAGGGCGAGCAAATTGCAAAAAACGAAAAAAACTATGCAGTATGCGTTGTGGGTGATGGTGCTTTAACGGGCGGTATGCTTTTTGAGGCACTGAACAACACAGGTAGCGAAAAAAACGATTCCTTGATAGTTGTTTTAAATGATAATAAAATGTCTATCTCTAAAAATGTTGGTTCCCTTGCAAGATATTTAAGCGTTATCAGAACAAAACCCGGATATCATCGTTTTAAGCATGGTTTACAACGCGCTATACTTTTTATTCCGTTTTTGGGTAAAAGAATCAATAAAAATCTTTTGCGCTCAAAAAATATGATTAAGGATGCAATTTATCATAGCAATGTTTTTGAGCATCTTGGTTATCACTATTTGGGACCTGTTGATGGTCATAATTTTGAACAACTTGAGCGTATTTTAAAGGTGGCTAAGGAGCAAACAAGACCCGTTTTGGTTCACGTTTTAACCGTAAAGGGAAAAGGCTATCAATATGCAGAAGAATCACCAAATCATTATCACGGCGTATCTCCCTTTGATATTGAGCAGGGTAGTAGCCTAATTCCTAAGGCGGATTATTCTGCCGTTGTTGGTGATGAGCTTTGTAATCTTGCAAAAACAGATGAAAAGCTTTGCGTTATAACCGCCGCTATGACAGAGGGCACAGGTCTTAAAGAATTTGCAAATAGATATGCTGACAGATTTTTCGATGTTGGTATTGCCGAGGAACACGCAACAACCTTTATGGCGGGTCTTGCCGCGGGTGGAGCGCACCCTGTATTTTGTGTGTATTCAAGCTTTTTACAACGTGCATACGACCAAATGATACACGATGTGGCAATATCTAATTTACCAGTTACTGTGTGTGTTGACCGTGCAGGAATAGTAGGCGAGGATGGTGAAACCCACCAAGGCGTGTTTGATATTGCATTTTTAAAAACGATACCAAATATTCGCATATATTCACCAACCTCATATGCCGAGCTTAAATGGGCAATTTCTGATTCGGTTTATAATGTTAACGGTCCTTCTGTGGTTAGATATCCAAGGGGTGTTCAACCAGAATTACCCGAGGATTTTGAGTTTACGAGCGATGATTTTTGTTTTTATGGCGATTGCACCTCCAAGACGGTTGTTATTACCTTTGGCAGAACCTTTGCGGCGGCGGCAGAAACCTTTACAAAACTAAAGCAAGAGGGGATACCACTTGCTATTTTAAAACTTAATCGTATTTATCCTATTTCTAATGAGGTTTATTCTGTGTTAGAAAAATTCAATAATATCTTGATTTTTGAAGAGGGAATTAAAAGCGGTGGTATTAACGAAACGCTTTGCTCCGGCTTATTGGCTAATGGTGCAAAAGCTAATGTAAAGGTTTTTGCGGTAGATGATGAGTTTATACCGCATATGTCGGTTGATTCGGCTCTTAAGAAATATAAGCTAGATGCTGATTCAATATATAAAATCATTAAAAATGAGGAAAACAATGGAGAATAAAAATTCACAGCGCTTAGACCAAGCGGTTTTTAACCTGGGACTTGCTGAGAGTCGCGAAAAGGCAAAAGCCTTTATTATGGCGGGTGTTGTTTATGTTAATAATCAAAAAGCAGATAAACCCGGTATGACGGTAAAAGCTGATGATTTAGTCGAGGTTCGTGCAAATCCGCTTAAATATGTTAGTCGCGGTGGGCTTAAACTTGAAAAGGCAATGCAGGTGTTTTCGCTTAATCTTACCGATATGATTTGTGCAGATATCGGCGCATCAACGGGCGGTTTTACCGATTGTATGCTCCAAAACGGCGCGGTTAAAGTATATGCTATTGATGTTGGATATGGTCAGTTAGCCTGGAAACTTCGCACAGATGAAAGGGTAGTAAATCTTGAGCGTACAAATTTTAGATATGTAACCGAAAAAGAAATTCCCGATAAGCTTGATTTTGCATCGGTTGACGTATCCTTTATATCTCTTTCAATAATTATTCCCGCGCTTTATCCGCTTTTAAAAAATGGCGGTGAGGCAGTTTGCCTGATAAAACCCCAATTTGAAGCCGGTAAGGATAAGGTAGGCAAAAAGGGTGTTGTGCGCGACATTGACGTGCATTTAGAGGTTATAGATAAAATTATAAATGTTATGGAGCAAAACTCTCTTTCTGTTTTAGGGTTGGATTTTTCTCCTGTTAAGGGTCCTGAGGGCAACATAGAATATTTAATTTATGTTAAAAAATCTAATGAATTTACTAAAGCAGAGGATATTGATGCAAAAAAAATTGCGTTACTTTCTCACAAAGAGTTAGACAAATGATTTCAAAAAGGGGCGAGAAAAATGAATATCGCTTTAATTATCAATTCTTCAAAACACAATGCTGTTTCTATAGCAAAAAAGGTTGCAGACTTCTTAAGGGATAAAGGCGTAGAGCTTTTAATTGCTGAACCTTTTTCTGATTTGATAAAATTTGCAAGGGTTTGTAATGATGAAGAACTATATAGTCAATGTGATGTTGTTATTACTATCGGCGGTGATGGTACTATAATCCATTCTGCAAAAAAAGCCGCCCTACATAACAAAGCAATTTTAGGCATAAATGCGGGTCGTCTTGGCTATTTAGCAGGTATTGAGGAAAACGAAATTTCAAGCCTTGATAAACTTTTAAAGGGTGAATATGAAATAGAAAAAAGAATGCTCCTTTCGGTTGAGTTAAACGGCAAGAAAATGTATTGTCTTAACGATGCTGTTATATCAAAGGGTACTCATTCAAGAATGATTGATATAACAGTCTCGCTTGAAAAAGATGAGATTTCTTATAGGGCGGATGGTTTAATAGCGGCTACCCCAACAGGTTCAACCGCATATTCACTCTCTGCAGGCGGACCTATTATCGACCCAAGCTTTAATAGTATTCTTTTAACACCAATTTGTCCACAGTCTTTGTTTGCAAGACCGATACTTCTTCATTCAAATGCATCTGTTTCAATTACTGCTAACCCACCCGAAGAAACAGGAGCTTTTTTAACAATAGATGGTGAAGAATCTTTTTCCCTTAATAAAAATGCAGTTGTTAAGGTAAAAAGGGCAGAGGATATAAGCGTATCTTTAATCAAATTGCAAGATAGGACCTTTTTAACCGCTTTGTCGGACAAGCTATGCTTAGGAGGAATTTAAACTTGAAAAACCAAAGAAAAGAAAAAATACTTGAGATAATTTCCTCAAGAGCAATAGAAACCCAGGAGGAACTAATATTAGCCTTAAAAGAAAATGGCTTTGATGTTACTCAATCAACTGCATCGCGCGATATTAAGCAGTTGGGTTTAATAAAAGTTTTAGATTCAAGCGGTAGATACAGATATGCATCAAGTGTGCAACATAAGGAAATTTTACCCCAAAACGCTGATTTTGATAGATTGCTTGAAAACTTTAAACGTTCTGTTATTAGCGTTAGATATGCTATGAATAATTTGGTTATAAAATGCTATTCGGGTATGGCACAGGGCGCTTGTGTTGCCTTTGACTCGCTTTATTCTAATGAGTTTTTAGGCACCTTGGCAGGTGAAGATACAATTATTGTTATAACCGAGGATGAAAAATCTGCTGCTAATTTGGCACAAAAAATAAGGGAAATCATTAAAGCTTGAGGTGAGAAAATATGCTTTTATATTTGCATATTGAAAATATTGCCGTTATTGAACAAGCGAATATTGAATTTAAAGACGGCTTTAATGTAATGACGGGCGAAACCGGTGCAGGTAAGTCTATTATAATTGATTCATTGTTTGCTATTTTGGGCGAAAGAACCTCAAGAGAGCTTATTCGCCACGGTTGTGATAGAGCGGTTGTAAGTGCTTCGTTTTGTGATATCGGCTTAGAGGCTAAAAACAAATTAAATGAATTAGGCTTTTTGGTTAACGAAGATGAAGAACTTATTATCCAAAGGGTGCTTTTTGCCGATGGTAGAGGTCAGGTAAAAATTAACTCGCAACCAGCAAACGTTTCTACATTAAAAGAGATTGGTAAACTGTTAATCAATATTCATGGTCAGCACGATAACCAAACCCTTTTAAACCCTGATAAGCATATGTCTTTTATAGATGCGTTTGCAGATAATTCTTTGCAGAAAGATAAGTATTCAAATGCTTTTTCACAGTTTAGAAGCATAACAAAAGAACTTAATAGTATTATAGAAAACGAGGAAGAAAATGCACGTAGGGCAGAGCTACTTAGTTTTCAAACCGATGAGATAAAAAAAGCCAACATATCGGTCGGAGAGGTTGCAAGACTTAAAGAAACAATATCTCTTGGTCAAAAAAGCGAGATGATAGTTTCTAATTTAAGGGATTCACTTTCGTCTATTTCAGGTGGTGATGACCCTGAACTTCCAAGCGCAGTCGATTTGCTTAAAACCTCAATCAAGTCTTTAAGAATAACGCAAAATTCTTATGATAAAATAAACAGTTCGGTAGAAAAGCTTGACGAAATTATTATGGACCTTGAGGGGCTTGTTAGCGATATTGAAACTTTAAGGGATAATGTTGATATAAATCCCAAAGAACTAGAAAATGCTAGAAACCGACTTGACATTCTGCAAGAGTTAATGTTAAAATACGGTAATACCGAGCAAGAGGTTTTGGATTATTATGATAATGCTCTTAATGAGCTTAATGGTATTAAGAATGATGATGCAAGAAAAAACGAGCTTGAAGGTATGATAGATTCGGCACAACAAGCCTTGATAGATGCGGGTGCAAATCTAACAAATACGCGTGTTTTAGCGGCTAAAGATATTTGCCAAAAAATTTGTAATGAGTTAGAGTTTTTAGATTTTAATGGTGCAATTTTTGAGGCAGATATTAAGCAAGGCAAGTATACAAAAAACGGTTGCGATTTTACAGAATTTTTAATTTCTGCAAATGTTGGCGAGAGTCCAAAGCCGTTGGCTAAAATCGCCTCGGGTGGCGAGCTTTCCAGAATAATGCTTGCTATTAGAAGTGTTTTATCCTTAAAAGAGGATGTAGGAACCCTCATATTTGACGAAATTGATACAGGTATTAGCGGTCACGCGGCACAAAAGGTTGCGGTAAAACTTAGCGATGTTGCTAAAAGCCGTCAGGTTATCTGTGTTACACATTTGGCTCAAATTGCCGCAATGGCAGACCACCATTTGTTTATCTCAAAACAGGTTAAGGATAATAAGACTTACACAAGCGTTAAACCGCTTGAACATACCGGTAGAGTGCACGAAATCGCAAGAATTATGTCAGGCGGCGAATTTACCGAGAATTTATTAAAAACAGCAGAGGAAATGCTTTCTCTTAAAAAGGAGTAATATTATGAAAGTTTATGAAGAATTAAAAGCGCGTGGGCTTATTGCTCAGGTAACAAACGAGGCAGAAATCAGAGAGATGGTTAACAATGGCAAAGCCGTTTTTTATATTGGCTTTGACTGTACCGCGGATAGCCTTACCGCAGGTCATTTTATGGCTCTCGTTTTAATGAAGCGTTTGCAAATGGCGGGTAATAAACCGATTGCCCTTATTGGTGGTGGCACAACTATGATTGGTGACCCATCGGGCCGCACCGATATGAGAAAAATGCTCACCAAAGAGGATATTGATTATAATGCAGCTTGTTTTAAGCGCCAAATGGAGAATTTTATCGACTTCTCTGAGGGCAAAGCAATGATGATAAATAACGCTGATTGGCTTTTAGAACTCAACTATGTTGAGATGCTTCGTGATGTTGGCGCTTGCTTCTCGGTTAATAATATGCTTCGCGCGGAGTGCTATAAGCAAAGAATGGAAAAAGGCTTGTCTTTCTTAGAGTTTAACTATATGATAATGCAGTCTTATGACTTTTATCATTTGTTTAAAACCTATAACTGTAATATGCAGTTTGGCGGTGATGACCAATGGTCAAATATGCTTGGCGGCACCGAGCTTATTAGAAAAAAGCTCGGCAAGGATGCCCACGCAATGACAATTACTCTGCTTACTGATTCTCAGGGCAAAAAGATGGGTAAAACCGCAGGCAACGCCGTTTGGCTTGACCCGAAAAAGACATCACCTTATGAGTTCTTCCAATATTGGAGAAATGTTGATGATGCAGATGTAATCAAGTGTATGAAGATGCTTACTTTTGTATCCTTAGAGGAGATTGCCGAGTTTGAAAAGCTAGAGGGTAGTCAGCTTAATGCAGTAAAAGAGCGTTTGGGCTATGAGCTTACCAAGATGATTCACGGCGAGGAAGAGGCTAAAAAAGCGCTAGATACCGCAAGGTCGCTTTTCTCGGGCGGTAATAATGCGGATATGCCATCTACCGATTTAAGTGCTGATGATTTAACTGATGGTTCAATCGGCATTTTAGACCTTATGTTAAAGGTTGAGCTTATTCCATCCAAGGGCGAGGGAAGAAGGCTTGTTCAACAGGGTGGCGTTTCGCTTGATGATGTTAAGTTGTCAGACCCTGCACATCAAATTACAACCGCCGATTTTGAAAAAGGATATGTTGTAATTAAAAAGGGTAAAAAGGTATTCCATAGAGTTAATTTAAAAATTTAAGTTGATTTAAAATTTGAAATTTAAATATTTTTTGCATGAAAAAACCGCCGTTTTTAAAACGGCGGTTTAATTATACTTTACTTTAAAACTTATGCAAGTTCAGCAAAATACTTAATGGTTCTAACCATCTGGCTTGTGTAGGAGTTCTCGTTATCATACCAAGAAACAACCTGAACCTGATAGGTATCATCATCAATCTTAGCAACCATTGTTTGAGTTGCATCGAATAAAGAACCATAAGTGATACCAACGATATCGCTGGAAACGAGCTCTTCCTCGGTGTAACCGAAGGATGCAGAAGAAGCAGCCTTCATAGCAGCGTTAACGCCTTCAACAGTAATGTCCTTACCCTTAACAACTGCAACTAAGAGAGTTGTAGAACCGGTAGGAACGGGAACACGTTGAGCAGAACCGATAAGTTTGCCGTTGAGCTC
>JAZNIK010000003.1:0-31042 GCA_045577495.1 Acutalibacteraceae bacterium | reverse complement strand
AACCAATACAGACAATGCAAGTATTGGCTGTATTATTACTCTTTAAACAATTTTTATGCTGACTTTAACATTAAGATGCTATTATTCAGCTTTTTCCTCTGCTTTTTGGGTCTTTTTAGCAGTAGTAGTTTTCTTTGTGGTGGTGGTAGTAGTCTTTTTGGTTGTGGTAGACTTTGTGGAAGTAGATTTTTTAGCAGCAGGTTTTTTAGCTGCAGGCTTTTTCTCATCTTCCTTTTTAGTGTACTCTTTAACCTCGGTAATCTTAGCATTATCTTTAACAACTGCCATAGCCTTTTGAACAGCGATATCAGCAGCGATATCCTTTTCAGGAACTGCGGCTTTAATCTGCTCAACAGGCATTGAATAGGTTTCTGCCATTACGCTATATTCTTTATCAAGTTCTTCTGCGGTGGGCTCAATCTTCTCGAGCTCAACAATTTTCTCTAAAGCAAGGCGAACCTTTACCTGACGCTCTGCTTGAGGACGGAAGTTTTCTTTTAATACATCAAGATTTCCGCCTGTATACTGCATATAGGTTTCAAGATTCATACCCTGCATTTGCAAACGATAGTCAAAATCCTTAACACTTTGCTCAACACGTGCGCGGTACATAGCCTCAGGAATTTCGCCCTTAAGACCTTCGATAAGCTTATCGATAAGTTGATTTTCAACTGCATCATCAGCAGACTTTGTTTTACGCTCTAAGGTTTTTGCCTTGATATCTGCTTTAAGCTCGTCCAAAGTATCAAACTCGCTTACATCCTTTGCAAACTCATCATCAAGCTCGGGAAGCTCTTTTTTCTTAATCTCGTGAAGTTTTACCTTAAAGGTTGCATCCTTACCTGCAAGTTCCTCTGCGCCATACTCTTTAGGGAATGTTACATTAACATCAAACTCATCGCCTGCGTTATGGCCAACAATCTGCTCCTCAAAGCCAGGAATAAACTGACCTGAACCAAGAGCCAAGGAATAACCCTCACCTTTACCGCCATCAAATGCGGTTTCGCCAACAAAGCCCTCAAAGTCGATAACAGTTGTATCGCCCATTTCTGCAGCGCGGTCGGTAACCTCAACCATTCTTGAGTTACGGTCTGCCAAACGATTAAGTTCATCCTTTACCTCATCATCGGTAACCTCGCAGATGAGTTTTTCTGCTGCAAGACCTTTATATTCTGCAACCTCAACCTCTGGCTTGGTTGTGAATGTTACTTTAAAATCAACGCCATCTTCCTTGCTGATTGAAACAAGGTCAAATTTCATTTCATCCTCTATGATGGTAAGACCCGCTGCCTCTGCTGCCTCATCAATAGCGTCGGAGTATAAAAGGTTAAGTGCATCTTCAAAAAATACACCCTCACCATAATATTTTTCGATAATGCCCATAGGAGCCTTGCCCTTACGGAAACCGGGAACATTGATTTTTTTCTTATCCCTATTATAAACTTTTTGGATTGCTCCTCTAAAGGTTTCACCGTCGATAACGATTTCAACCTCATACCTATTGGTATCAACCTTGTTAGATGCTTTTAAACTCATTGTGTTAACCTCCACATAATTGTTCAAATGATACTATACCATATTAAACAATTTTTTTCTACTAAATTTTATAATTTTTTTTGCAAAAAATAATTTTTTTATGTTTTTTTCATTCAAAGCAGTAAAATCGGGGTAAAATCTATGCAATCAGCCGAAATTAATTTGAATTTTATACCGTCATATTCCGAAACAGCGTTATTATATCCCGAGCCGTGTATATGCCCGTGATAAACAGTTTTGATATTATACTGCTTTAATACCTCTAAAATGTCATCACAAACATACTCTGCATAAACTGGAGGATAATGCAAAAAAACTATTTTTTCACCCTCCAGTTTTTCTGCCGCCTCTAAAGACAACCGAAGTCTGCCGACCTCTCTTTTTCTTATTTTGCTATCTGCTGCCTCATCGTAAAACCAACCTCTTGTTCCGCAAATTACCCTTCCTTCAACCTGTATTGCATTATTGAAAAGCAGACTTATACTATCGAATTCATTTTCTTTTAAAAATTCATTTACCTTTTTTACGGTACTCCACCATAAGTCGTGGTTGCCTTTAAGCAGAATTTTTTTACCTAGGAGTTCATTTAAAAATTTAAAATCATTATAAGTGTCGGCAAGTTTTAATGCCCACGAAAAATCACCCGGCAAAATCACAGTGTCGGAGGTTTTTACAATTCTTTGCCAATTTGCCTTTATTCTTTCAACATAATTTTCCCATCCCTGAAAGACCGTCATAGGTTTATCGGTTGACAAGGATAAATGCAAATCCGAAATTGCATATATGGACATAAACTCACCTACCTTGTTTATTTATAAAAAAATTACACATAATAGTTTTGGTGATACTTCACCCAAATTAAACTCGAGGAGAATAAAAAATGGAAAACAGACACGAAATTTCCGGAATTAAATGTAATGTTACAAACTGCGTTTATCACGCAAAGAATGATGCCTGCGAGGCAGGTCACATTGAGGTTGGTCCTTGCAATATGTGCAGTTGCTCAACCGATACCTGTTGTAACACCTTTAAAGCAAAGGATATTAAATAGTTAAAAAACCAAAAGCGCGGCGCACATAAATTTGTGCGCCGTGTTTATTATTTTATTTTAAGATTATTTAAAACGGCCTGTTCCATTGTTTTTGGGGTGCAAATGTTATTAAAACGAACCTCTTTGCCCTTCAATGCGGTTATAGGCTTTGGAGGTACAGTACCTGTTTTTGCGCTTAACATATCAACCGTTTCAAATTCATCATTTGAGGGTTTTTCGCTTAATGCCTCAAGCACGCTTGCCGCAAACTTATAAGGACTTGCAGTTGATGCAATAACAGTGGGTCTATCATCGCCTGTTTTTGCTTTATAATCCTCATAAACAGAGATTGCAACTGCGGTGTGGGTATCACAAAGATAACCGTATTTTTCTTTTACTTCTTTTATGGTTTTCTTTGTTTTTTCATCATCTGAGTATCCGCCAAAGAATATTTCATCAAGTTTTTGCTTAACATCTGCGTCAACCTGATATTTACCCTCTTTACTAAGGCTATTTTGCCACAAATTAGTCTTTTTATCATCTCTACCGCAAAGCTCAAAGAGCATACGCTCAAGGTTGCTTGAAATAAGAATATCCATTGATGGAGAAATAGTGGTATAAAATGAGCGGTTTCTATCATACACGCCTGTTTGTAAAAAGTCGGTAAGAACCTTATTGGCGTTAGATGCACAAACAAGTTTATTTATCGGTGCGCCCATAATCTTTGCGTAATATGCCGCAAGAATATTGCCAAAATTACCTGTTGGAACAACAACATTAAAACCATCATCTAACGACTTTTTGCTATTCAGCAAATCGCAATATGCCGAAATATAATAAACAATCTGCGGTGCTAAACGACCCCAGTTTATAGAGTTGGCACTTGAGAAGAGCATATTATTTTCCTGCAGTTTTTTATTAACATTTGCATCTGTAAAAATTCTTTTAACACCCGATTGCGCATCATCAAAGTTACCCTCGATTGCATATACGCAAACATTATCGCCCTCTTGAGTATCCATTTGAAGTTTTTGCATTGGGCTAACACCATCGCTTGGATAGAATACCATAATCTCGGTGCCCTCAACATTTTTAAAACCCTCTAAAGCGGCTTTACCTGTATCGCCTGATGTGGCAACCAAAATAACAGTCTTTTTACCCTCAGACACCTTTTTTGCAGATGTGCTAAGCAAAAACGGTAATATCTGAAGCGCTAAATCTTTAAAAGCACAGGTAGGACCATGCCAAAGTTCTAAAATCTCAACATTATCGTAAAGATTATTCAGTGGTGCAGGAGCATCATTATCAAAGGTGCCAACGTATGCGCCCTTTGTACAAGCATCTACCTCTTGCTTTGTAAAATCGCCTAAAAATTTACCAAGAATAAATGAGGCTCTAGCAGGATAATCCATACCGCAAAGGGCAGAAAAATCATCCTTTGTGAGAGTTGGGATGCTCTCGGGCACGTAAAGTCCACCCTCGGCAGAAATACCGTTTGCTATGGCTGTTGCGGCGGATACATTAACGCTACCGTCACGTGTGCTGATATAATTCATAACTTCCTCCAAATATAAAACCGACAAAAATTCGGTTAATCTCTTTCAACTAATTATTTTCACACATTTTGCAAAAAAAAGCAAGTGCATTTTGATAAAATATTGCATCAACTAATGATTTTTTTAATCCCGATTTTATGAATTTATTATAAAGTGTGGGAATATCCTTTGTTTTGGACAATTTGGGTGACATTTTTGCACCATCAAAATCACTACCAAAGGCAATGTTTTTCTCCATACCTAAATCTAGCAAATAATTAACATTTTTTAAAAGCGCACCATAAACATCTTCGGTGCCTAAAAACTCGGGATAAAAGCATAGCCCTACTAACCCGTTTTTTTGCTTTATTAACTTAATTTCTTCATCCCTTAAATTCCTCTTATGATTAAAAACGCTATCACAACAAGAGTGTGTTGCCATAACTCTGTCTGCCTCGCTTATAGCCATAACAGAAGATTTATGTGACAGGTGCGAAACATCAAGCACCATACCAAGCTCGTTCATTCTTTTAATGATATCCTTACCCTTTGTGGTAAGCGGACCATTAAAATCCGAACCAAAGGCGAGTTGGTTTTTTCCGTTCCACGAAAGGCTTAAAATTCTGACCCCATCATTATAAATCGTATTTAAAAAATCGGGATTTTCTGCCAAAATGCCTCCATTTTCAACCGACAAAATAATCCCTTTTTTAACATTTTTTATTTTTGTTAAAATTGGGATATTGTTTTTTTCGCAAAATTCTTTTACCCCGTCAAGTCTTATTTTATAGGTTTCAAAAGGGTTTTTGTCCCCATCACTTAAATAAATTGCAAAGATTTGAATGTATCTTTCAAACGGTGGGGTTATCATATCCACCGCCGAAGCCAACGGGTTATCTGATGCCAAAACAAGCGGTGTATCTGCGTGAAAATCAAAAAAATCCATTATTGCTCACTCCAAACGCATTTTGTATCCAATTAACTTCTGCATTTTTTAAGTCAGCATCATTTTTTTGAACAATCTCAATTACATCGAATCTTGGTTGCAATTTTGTATGACTGCGGTAAATATAGTTTTTAGCCGCAGTTAAAATTCTGCGCTTTTTATCTATTGTAACCGCCTCTTTAGGCGAATAACCCGCCGATTCTTTTCTAAGCTTTACCTCAACGAATAAAACAAGATATTTATTTTCGGCAATTATATCAATCTCGCCGATAGAATAGCGATAGTTTTTTGCAGAGATAAAAAAGCCTTTATCCTTTAAAAACTCGGCCGCCAAAGCCTCGCCTGTTCTACCTAAAGCATAACTATTAAGTCCACTCATATCTTTTTTAAAAAGCTTGGGCGATGGCACTCGCTTGGGCCATATTCCTTGATTTTTTCTATATGCAAAGCGGTTCCGTAGCCTTTATGCCTTTTAAATTCATACTGAGGATATTTCTCATCCAACTCTAACATAAGTCTGTCTCGCGAAACCTTAGCCAAAATTGATGCCGCCGCAACCGACATTGACTTGCTATCACCCTTTACGACCGTTTCGCAAGGCACCTTTATACCCTTTGGAACTCTATTACCATCAATAATAGCAAAATCGGCGGATACATTTAACCCCTCAATCGCCCTATTCATAGCAATAAAGGTTGCATTTAATATATTATGTTCTTCAATCTCTTCTATACTTGCAAAAGCAACAGACCAACTTATAGCGGTTTCCTTCACCTTATCAAACAAGGCTTCTCTTTTCTTTTCGGTAAGTTTTTTTGAATCATTAAGGCCTTCTATTACTGCGCCCTCGGGTAATATTACCGCGGCCGCACAAACAGGACCCGCAAGTGGACCGCGACCCGCCTCATCAACTCCGCAAACGGCAGAAAAGCCGCTACTCATAGCCTTTTGCTCATACGAATAATCGGGCATATTTTACACCTCTAACTCTGAAATAGTATCAAGAGTGGTTCTACCTATCACGGCTGCGCGGTATTCATCCATAAGCATTACCGCCGCACGTTCGGTATCAATCTCACCACCGCGTATTACCATTCCGCGTTTTC
Organism: Acutalibacteraceae bacterium; assembly: GCA_045577495.1. Taxonomy (GTDB): domain Bacteria; phylum Bacillota; class Clostridia; order Oscillospirales; family Acutalibacteraceae; genus UMGS1279. The sequence continues at coordinate 24,889 of JAZNIK010000003.1, read as the reverse complement.
TACCAATATCACACAAAATATCGTAAGAATCTGCCTCGGTATCAAGCGTGAATTTATATCTCTGCTCTAAAAGAGAGCCATACTTATATTTTACCTCATCAATAAAGCGAACCGCCAAGGTTTCAATATCCATTACAGCATCCTTAATAGCGCCCGTTATAGCAAGTCGAAGCCCTACTTTAGGGTCATCAAACTTAGGCCAAAGCACACCTGGGGTATCAAGCAGTTCTAAACCGCCACCAACCGAAAACCATTGATTGCCTCTTGTAACACCCGGCCTATCCTCCACCTTTGCGCGAGATGTTTTTGATAGCCTATTTATAAAAGAGGATTTGCCAACGTTTGGTATTCCAACAATCATTAGTCTTAACGGCTTACCCACCAAGCCTTTTTCTTTATTTTTTAATAGTTTATCCTTTAAAAGTGTTTTAACTGCATTAGGAAATGCGTTTATTCCCTTACCCGAACGGCAATCAACCGCCAAGGCGGTTATACCTTGATTTTTATACCAATCTATCCACCTTGCTGTTTCACTAGGGTCTGCCATATCGCTTTTATTAAGCAAAACGATTAACGGTTTATTTACAACGATACCCGCCAGCTCCGGATTACGACTGCTGACAGGTATTCTTGCGTCGGTTATTTCAACCACCGCATCTACAAGTGAAAGGCTTTCGGTGATTTTTCGGCGTGTTTTTGCCATATGGCCGGGAAACCATTGAATTGTATTTTCACTCATTATTTTAATCTCCCAAGTTTATTTAAAGGAAACACGCGCAAAACTGCGTGACCTAAAATATATTTTTTATCCACCATACCATTATCGCCAATCTGCGATGAACGGCTATCAAGCGAATCATTACGATTATCGCCCATTACGAAAACTGAATTTTCTTTAACACGCACAGGAAAGGTTATATCAAAGCTTCGATATGTTGGCTCCCTTATATAATCTTCCTTTAATGCAACGCCGTCAACATATACTATACCTTTTTGAAAATCTATATCTACAACCTCACCCTCGGTTGCAATAACTCGTTTTATGATTGGCTCATCATAACTGCCAACCTCTGCCGAGTTCTCTGTATTGCGGGATATTACAACAATATCTCCCCTTTTTGGCTGATAAAAAAGATTGGAGATAACAACCCTCTCGCCATTATGAAGGGTATCCATCATAGAGGGACCCTCAATAGCAACTATACGAAAAACAAAGGTGAATATAATTACCACCGCAATTATAGATGCCACAACAATATCAAGCCACTCAAAAAGCTCACGAAGGCCCTTTTTCTTTGGTTGATAAACAACGCTATGAGGCGCTGTGACGGTTGCCAACTCTTTAAGGTCAAAAGGAAGCAGGTCTGCATCCTCATCAATCTCGTGTTTTTCACGATTAAACAATGCTTTAAACCAAGTTTTTGTATTTTCAAAAAAAGCATCATATTTTTGTTTAAAATTTTGTTTATCACCCTGTTGTTGCTCTGTTTTCATATAATCACCCCTTACATTATTTATTACCAAAAATACAAAAAAGGGGACAAACCTGTCCCCTAAAAAAATTATTTGATTTGCTCTTTAACCTTAGCAGCCTTACCAACTCTATCACGAAGATAGTAAAGTTTTGCTCTGCGGATACGACCCTCACGAACAATTTCAACCTTATCTACGTTGGGAGAATGAACAGGGAACACACGCTCTACACCAACGCCGTATGATAAGCGACGAACTGTAAAGGTTTCAGAAATACCGCTGTTGTTACGTGCAATAACAGTACCCTCAAATACCTGAATACGCTCTCTTTCACCCTCACGAATCTTTACGTGAACCTTAACGGTAGAACCGATTTTGATTTCGGGTGCATTCTCTTTAAGTTGACTAGCCGACAAGTTCTTTACGAAATCCATTTTATTTTCCTCCTTAATAATATCAGACGTTCATACTTCAAACTAAAGTGAACAGAGGACCGCCCGCTTCATTGTCTTTTCGGCAATGACCCCACCTGTAAGGATACAGATGTAATCAGATGCTAAACTATAATAACACAACCATCTGCAAAAATCAAGTACTTTTTTTAGTTTTAAAATTATTTTTTTAAAACTATCTTTTCCTTAGTTGATTTATAGCAAAATTGCTGTTGCTTATGGTTTTGATTTCTACTGATTCTTTTTAACATAGCGTGTAGCTTTGGCGTGTTATACCTAAGCACAAGGGTTGGTAAAATGTTTAAGAATAAATTAACCATAGCAACCGGAAAAGCAATAGAAAAGGCACACACATTCGGTATAACAAGCATTGGCAGAAAACCTATAGGATAGGATAGTCTGTGAGTTAGCACACCCTTATTACATTCTATAATAAACTTTTCTATATATTCAGGGTTATTTGGGATTGCTAAATTTTTCTTGCTAAAGCCACCTAAACCGCCAAGCTCCCAAACCTTATCCTTCCAGTTTCGTACCTTGAGTTTTTTATAAAGTTTTTTCTCAAACTCCGATACATTGTAAAGCGGATTACTAACACCAAAAAGCATGTCAGGAATTTTGTTGATTATAATCGCAATCAGCCCATCAAGCGCAAATTGTGCCGCCGTACATAAAACAACCGCTATCACCACATTATACCAAGTTGATATATCAAACAGGATGTTGACAGCAAACACAACAAGCATGGCAAGACCGATTATCCAAAGATATAATTTCATATTTCACCATACTTTAAAGGCTTTTTGTAAAACTCCTCATAAGTTTTAACCCATACCTCGTAGTTTTTGTTTTTCATATCATTTTTTGCATCGCTATGCGAAAGATTATGGTTTGGATATATTGCCGGCAATATATGTAATGTGTATTCCTGAACGGGAAAGCCGTCACCATCAAGATGGTCGCTATCTTCCATAGTTATAAAAATCGGCACAATTGGTGTTGTATTGCGAACCGCAAGAGAAAAAGCTCCATCCTGCATAGGACGAGGTTTTTTATAGTTCCACCACATACCTTGCTCGGGATATATTAAAATTGTTTCTCCGCGTTTTAAAAGCTCTGCAAACGCCCTCATAAACTTTACCATAGTTGCCTTTTGACTTGACAATGGCAGAGTATTACAGTGCCTCATAAACAGTCCAAAAGGCTTTGGCGGATTGGTGTAGTTGCCTTCGCGAATCACCTTGTAAAGCATTTTGCCGTTCATATGGTCGCGAAGCGCCACCCATACGGCGTAATTATCGCTGATGCTAAAATGATTACAGGTGACTATTTTACCTCCGTTTACGGCAGTAAAATTCTCAATGCCTCTAACCTCTTTTATAATAAGCTGTCGGTCGGCAATCATTTTATCAAAAAAACGTGCGCCAAAAACATTAGCGATTTTATTTTTAATTTTACTTAAAAACTTCTGGTTTAAATAATCAATCTTATCCGGCATAAGCGGATAGGTTTCGGGGTCATCTTCTACATCCAGATGCCACAGTTCTTGTCTTTCAAGTTCTGCTATTCTCTTTAGCAATTCTAATTTATGTGCTGATTTTTCCATACAATTATCCTCTTGCACCAAGTTTACTTACAAATGTATCGCTTGACCGTGCGATTTTCTTTGCGTGTGAAATGATATCTATAGCCATAGAATCATTGGTGGCTCTTTCTTTTTCTGTAAAATTCACCTTTCTTTCAAGTATTACATCATAAAACAACGACCTCTCGGCATAGTTCCAAAAATATTCTCCATCTATCACATCGTCATATTGCCAAGGCTTTTTATAAAGATTGTAATGTATTATGTTTTCATTACCCTCACAGAAAATTTTTGCAGGAGCCTTATTCCACCCGTTAGGTAAAAGCCTTGTTTTGCCAAAGCATAAATAATTAAGATATGCTTGGTCAGGGTCAAGCAGGTCAAAATCGTGCTTAGTTATAAGATTTATAAATTTCCTTTCGATATCGTTTTTTCTAAACTGCTCTAAGCTTATAAGCAAAACACCCGCATTAAAGTATGTATCGGGGTTAACCCCAATCGCCGTTTTGGCATACTCTCTGAATTCTTTTGTGGTGGTAACAAAATGGTCTACAACAGCACCTAGTATATTTTCTCCAAGCTCGATATTATAAAGCCGTGAGATATCTCCCAAAACAACAAGGTCGCAATCCAGATATATAATCTTATCGTACTGCGGAAATAACGAAGCAATAAACAAACGGTAGTAGGTTACAATAGAAAAATGATAGACATTCTTAAAATGCGATTTTATGTTTTCCACATTTTTGGATATATCAATAAAATCAATCACAAAACTATCGTCTTCATTCCTTTTAACCTTAGCGATGTTCTCCTCTTTAAGACCTGTATTTAAAACGATAATCCTATAGGTATAATCCCTAGATGCGTTTGCTATAAGCGAAGACACAGCAACATCAAGATACGGTATGTAATTGTCATCGGTTGAAAAGAAAATAGGTATTTCCTTACTCATTTGTCATCTCTCCCTTGAGGCTAAATAAAAATCTCGTATCAATTATACTGATATAGCCGAAGGGGGTAAACCTATTTATCGGAGAAGCAGGTCTACAGATTATAGACTCGTTCTTTTAAACTCTCCGTTTTGTAGAATTATATAATTAACGCCCTGTTTTAAAGCAAAACAGGGTGTTAGTATTGTTATATATTATTTGGTTTTTGGTTTTTTAATATAAGACCACAGAACAATTATTACCTGCCCTGCAACACCTAATAAATAAACAAAAAAAGCATTAACGCTTAAATACATAAAGGTAATATGTATTGCCATAAGAATCGACCACATTAGCGCCGATATGATGAGATAATTATGTCTTGGATTGAACCAAATAGAATTAAATATCAACTTAATAATTAACACAACAGGCAGAGCATAAACAAAACACAACCACTGAAATGTCATTTGCTTGAGTATAAAGGTGGTTATAATAAATGCTATTATAGCAACAATCCAACCGCCGCCCTCTGCAATATACGAGATGGCACGATGATTATATTTTGTTTCTTTTTTCTTGCGTTCAACAACAATATCTTCAATGTTTTCGGTTTTTACAAGATAATCTAGCGTAACTCCGAACAAATCTGCTATATCAACCAACACCGAGATATCAGGAGTAGATTCTCCCCTCTCCCACTTAGATATTGTTTTATCTGAATAATTCAGTTTTTCGGCAAGTTCAATCTGTGTCATATTATTTAAAATACGAAGTTGAGATATATTTTTTGCTACATTATTTTTTATAATTTCCATTGGATATCCTCCAAATAATAACCAAAGTTTTTAATAACCGATTCCAACGCCAAACAGTAAAATCAAAACGGTTACCGCAAAGATAAACAGTTGCAGTTTCCAAGTCCACTTAACCCACTTGCCATATGAAACATTAGCCATAGACAATCCGATAAGCAACACAGGATTGGTTGGAATAATCACGTCGGTAAAACCGTCTGCCATACAGTAGGTCAGTATCACCAGAGAGGGAGAAATGCCCAAAGCCTGTGCAATAGGAACAACAATCGGCATAACCAAAACTATTTTAGCTGTGGCGGAGCCAATAAAAATTTGCAAAAACAGGATAAGAACATAAATCAACAAGACCGCAACAAATTTGTTACTACCCTCAAAAAACTTTAATACGCTATGCATAACAGTATCAATAATTCCGCTTTCCTCCATCACTAGCTTAACAGAAGAAGCGATTGCAATCATAACCACCGCAGGTAGCATAGCTGCTGCTCCTCGCAAAAACCATCCTATTACCTTGCTTGGAGTTGTACTTACCAAAAATCCCGCCGCAAGTCCAAAAACCAAAAAGCTACCCGCCAAAATGGGAATTGCCAATCCCGAAATTGCTCTGACAGAAGCAATAAGCACCAACAGAATGCCCTGAATTATAAAGAAGACAGAATATACAGCAAAAACCTTCTTTTGACCTTTAGGGGCAGAAGACTCTGTTGTATCCAATTTGTTACGCCGCTCAATATCTTGCTCATAGGTTAGTGATGCCTCGGGGGTATTCTTAATTGTCTTAAAATACCTCATTAAAAAAAGGCAAAGCGATACATATACAATTAAAAAGAATACTAGTCTCAACCACATACCCGAGGAAACAGGGATACCCGCATACTGAGATGCAATACCGACCGAGAAAGGATTGGTAATGGCGGCAGAAAAGCCAAAGCAAGCCGCCAACAGACAAGCACCCAAGCCCATCATAGAGTCCATACCCATTGAAAGCATAAACACAATAATAAGCGGCAACAATGTAACAAGCTCCTCAAACATACCAAACAAGCTACCAAACAACATAAAGATAAGCACCGTAAGGCAAACAACCATTCCGCCCTTATCGCTCAGTTGATTCATAATATGTGTAATAAAGGTTTGTATACCGCCCGTTTTATCCATCAGGTTAAAAACACCGCTCATAATTAGCAAAAATACGCTGATTGCTGTGATGGTTATGGCATCCGAAGATGCAAATATCCGTATCGGTGCGGTTAAAATCCTCCAAATCGATATGCCGGAAACCTTCCCTTGAACATAGGTATCCAAAACAATAACACCTTCCGCATCCCTTTCATATGCTCCCTGCGGTATAATGTAGGAAAGTATACCGCTTAACAGTAAAATAGAAACAAGAATCGCAACAACCGACACAAACGCCTTGGTATTGATGGCAGAAAAGGTCTGCTCTTTTTGTTTTTTCTCACAAGAATGTATCTTTGTCATAACATTGAACCTCCGGTTGTTACACAGGACTTTGATTCATCATATAAAATCATAGAAGTCATATACCATTCTACAGCCGAACGCCTTTCCTCTGGTACAAAGTACAAAATTTGCGCCCCGTCATAGATTTCAAAATTTTCACCCGCACCGAAAAGCAGACGATAAATTCTCCGTATAGAAAAATGCAGTTCTACCTCTTGTTCATCCTTGGTACCGCAATATGTAAGACCGTCGCGACTTAATGCACAAACACCCTCGCCGCCATATCGTGTAAGGCCGTTTCCATTACCTTGTAATCGGAGTTCAACCTTAGATGATAATACATAGTCTTTATTCTCCAAAATCTCCTTTTTTAAAAGAGCCATCTGCCAATCGTACCACTCAGCAAAGTTTTTAAAACAAAAATCTTTAGAAAATCCATATCGGTCGTTAAGTGTGGTTAAATAACCGCAGTGTTCACACAAAACCTTATCCTTTTGGGTGATGATAGTATGCTTTCGGTTACAAATTGGACAAACAGTCAAAATATTCTCCAAGCCCTCTGCCATACGTCGAGATTTATAATGTATCTGTGGGCGTTGTTGAAGCCACTCAAACTCATTGTAATTAAGACGCTGTTCTATGCCCTGACTCAACTCATCTAAAGAAAGGGTTTGCACCTGTTCTGCCGTATATAAAATATCAAGTTCCACCTCAACGATGGAGCCACGGCGTAAACCTTTGCCCCATTTGGGGTCGGCAAAATAATCTCCGTTAATTTTAATTGTATAAACAGTTGCACCCGATTTTTTAACAAAAGAATAGGTTGTGTCTTGAATATCCTCAAACCGACCGATTGTAGAAAGTCGTGCCTCCGGCATCATGGCTAAAATCTCGTTGTTTCTAAGCACAGTTAAACAGTTTTTAGCATTCTCTAAATCAGATACGAACATACTTTTAGGGAATGCGCCAACCTGTTTAAGCAACCAACCCAAAATCGTGTTATAAAAATAAAGTCGTGCCACAATAAAATGCGGCTTATAATGACGCAGTAGCGAGGCGGCGTAAATAAAATCTATAAAGGAGCCATGATTGCAAAGAACAATAGCGGGCTCTTCAGGTTTGCTGACCTTATTAATTGTTTTGATTTTTACACCGCAAATAAAAAGGTAAAAACGAAAACTCCAATACAAAACGGTCATCACAAATCCGTTTACTGCCCTTACGTTTACCTTTGTTAACTTTTTATGTTTTAATGCATAATCATTCACTTTAGAAAATAAAATATCTCGCTTCAAAATCATCACAATCGCCAAAGCGATTAACGCGGCAAATACGCAAATTGAAATAACCCCTCTAGACGCAAGAAACATATATCCCAAACCAACACCAATGCACACCGAGGGCAATGCTCCAAGCCATGTAACAAGGATATAACGGCGATAAGACATACCCATACTTGCCGCTAAAAAGCATATCATTCCGTATGGGATAATAGGTAGAAAATAAAGAATAAAAACAATAAGGGTGACCTTGCTTGATTTGGAAATCTGTTCCATATTAAGATTTAGTTTTTTAACAAAGAAACCACGCAGCTCGTCACCAAACAGATTATGTAACATAAAAACGAGTGAGTTACCCAAAAGCACCCCAATCATACAGCACAAAAGTCCCACGGGGAAGCCGAAGGTAAATCCACCAAGCACCTGAACGGGCTCTGCGGGAAGAAAAGTACAAAGCACCTGTAAAGTTGATAGCGAGGCAATAACAATATACCCACGCCAACCAAACCCCTTTAACTGCTCACCCAACTCCTCATTGGAGAATTCTTTTGTAAAAAGGCTTTTTAGGATATGAAAATTATCGCCCGAAAGGGCAAACAATATTAGCAATATCACAACAATTGATACACAAACAGCAATCAGAACTTTTTGCTTAGTTTGTTGTTTTACCACCATTTTACACCCCTATTTATAAGTTTGTAACTAATTTATTTTAACATAATTCGACAAAAATCACAATACCCGATTATATGAAGTTTTTTCAGCCTATAAAAGCCGCGCTTGAAAATAAACATAAAAAGGAGTATAATACTAAAAAATAATTGTGTTTTATGGATGTGTTTTAAATGACAAAAATTGATATTTTTTCAGGCTTTTTAGGCGCAGGTAAAACAACCTTAATAAAAAAGTTGATTAGCGAAGCCTATACGGGTCAAAAACTTGTATTAAGTGAAAATGAATTTGGCGAAATCGGTATAGACGGCGGTTTTTTAAAGGACTCAGGCATAGAAATTACTGAAATGAATTCGGGTTGCATTTGTTGTAGCTTAGTTGGCGATTTCAACACCGCTTTAAAAGAGGTATTAGATCGTTTTTCGCCCGACAGAATTTTAATTGAACCATCAGGCGTTGGTAAGCTTAGTGATGTTATAAAAGCTATAAGCGGTGTGTTAAGCCATGATGTTATTTTGAATAGCAGTACCGCTGTTGTTGATGCCGTTAAATGCAAAATGTATATGAAAAACTTTGGCGAATTTTTTAATAACCAAATTGAGAATGCAGGCTGTGTTGTTCTTAGCCGCACCGATATTGCCGATGGTGATAAGGTAGAGGATGTTTTGGAGCTTTTAAAAACTAAAAACCCCGAAGCCACATTTATTACCACACCTATTTCAAATCTTAACGGCAAAGAGATTTTAGCCGCTATGGAAAAAACCGAATCCTTGGAGTCGCTAAAAGCCGCTCTTGCCCATCACGAACACCATCACGAACATGATGAACACTGTGACTGCGGTTGCCACGAGCATCACCATGAACATGATGAGCACTGTGACTGCGGTTGCCACGAGCACCATCATGAGCACGACGAACATTGTGACTGTGGTTGCCACGAGCACCATCATCACCACGCAGACGAGGTGTTTACAAGTTGGGGCAAGGAAACCTCCGCCCTTTATACAAAAGAGCAAATAACCTCTGCTTTAAATCAGTTGGATAATAAAGATGCTTTTGGAACAGTCCTTAGAGCAAAAGGCTATTTAAACGCAGGTGACGAATGGGTGTATTTTGATTACGTTCCGGGTGAGGCGGAAGTGCGCACGGGTTCCCCTGAGGTTACAGGCCGAATTTGTGTTATTGGCTCAGATTTAAACCAAGCTGCAATCGAAAAACTATTTAATATATAGGAGAAAATTATGCAAATTCCCGTTTATTTATTCACAGGTTTTTTAGAGGCAGGTAAAACCAAATTCATCCAAGAAACCATGGAGGATGAGCGCTTTAACACGGGCGAGAAAACCTTAATACTCCTTTGTGAAGAGGGTATCGAGGAATACTCTACCCAAAAGTTTTGTTGCAATAGGGTTTATATAGAACTTATTGAAAATGAAAGCGATTTGTCTCCAAAATATTTACAAAGTCTGCTCAGTAAACACTCAGCCAAAAGGGTGCTTATAGAATATAACGGTATGTGGCAGATAAAAAGTCTTATTGGGGCTTTGCCTAAAAACTGGGTTATCGCTCAAGAGTTTATGTTTGCAGAAGCCTCTACCTTTATAAACTACAACCAAAATATGAGGAGCCTTGTTGCAGAAAAGCTTACCTCCTGCGAATTGGTTGTTTTTAACCGTTTTAATGATACTATAGATAAGATGGAACTTCACAAAATTGTTCGTGGACTCAACACCCGTGCGGATATTGCATATGAATACCCAAACGGTGACGTTGAGTATGACAATATCGAGGACCCTCTACCCTTTGACCGCGATGCAGAGGTTATCGAGGTTGCTGACAAGGACTATGCCTATTTTTATCGAGATTTATCCGAAAATCTTAATTTTTATCATAATAAAACGGCACATTTTAAATGCGTTGTGGCAAAAAATCACGAGCTTAACAATAATCAGCTTGTAATTGGCAGACACGTTATGACCTGTTGCGTGGAGGATATCACCTTTGCGGGATTTTTACTGTTAGGGGAGAATTTTTCGAACTTCAGTAGCAGAGATTGGGCAAATGTTACCGCCGAAATCAAGGTTGAATACAATAAACTTTACGGCAGACAGGGTCCTGTTTTGTATGCTAAAAAAATAGAAAAAGCTACACCACCCACAGAAGAAGTGGCAACTTTTTATTAGGAGTAAATTAAACCATGGCTAAACGGAGTGAAAAAAACACAAAAAGCAAAATCGTATCTGCCGCTTGGAAGCTTTTTTATGAACAGGGATATGATGCCACAACAGTGGATGAAATTATTGCCGAATCGGGCACATCAAAGGGTTCTTTTTATCATTACTTTGAAGGTAAGGATGCACTACTTAGTTCTCTTGCCTATCTCTTTGACGAAAAATATGAAGAGCTTAGTTCAGTAATTGATTTTGAGGAAAACAGTATTACTCTGCTTATATTTTTAAATCAACAACTTTTTGAAATGGTTGAAAATAGGGTTGATTTAGAACTTATGAAGCGTATGTACTCAACCCAACTTCTCACCAAAAGCGAAAAAGCTTTGCTTAATCACGATAGAGTTTATTACCGCCTACTTAGAAAAATCGTTGCAGAGGGGCAAAAAAAGGGTGATATAACCGTAAAAGAATCAGTAAGCGAAATTGTAAGGTATTATGCTTTTTGTGAAAGGGCTATGATTTATGACTGGTGTCTTTGCAACGGAGAATATTCGTTAAAAGATTTTTCGCTTAAGCTTATGCCCTCATTCTTAGAACGAATAAAACCATAAGTTTATTTTTTGTATATTTTTTAGTATAGAATTTAGTCTATTTAATTTTTCTTTAAAACAAAAGCGTTTTCACAACAAACATCGAACGGAGTACAGTTTTAATTCTGTACTCCGTTCTCTATTGCATTTCTTATAAAGTTGTGATAAAATATTTTAGTATTTTATTTTAAGGAGAGGTTTTTATGGAACTTTTAGCATTTGTAGTTTATTTCTTTGCTATGCTAACAATAGGCTTGTTTTTCTTTTTTGCTTCTAGAAAACAAAGCGGCGAAAAGGAATACTTTTTAGGCGGTCGTTCAATGGGACCTTGGGTAACCGCTATGAGTGCCCAAGCATCCGATATGAGCGGTTGGCTTTTAATGGGTTTGCCCGGTAGCGTTTTGGCATTTGGATTTGGCGAGGTTTGGATTGGTATCGGTCTTGCACTTGGTACTGCTGCTAACTGGATGTTTGTTGCAAAAAGGCTTCGCAGATTTTCAAAAGCAGCAAATGATTCAATCACCTTACCCCAGTACTTATCAAATCGTTTTGCAACCAAAAGCCCTGCATTGCAAATAATTTGTGCAGTTATATTTTTAGTTTTCTTTACTATTTATGTTGCATCAAGCTTTAAAGCAGGTGCCACTGTTCTTTCAACTGTTTTGCCGCAGCTTAAAGATTATGCATTACTTATTTTTGCCGCTATCTTAATTATCTACACATTCCTAGGCGGCTTTAAAGCAGTTTGTTGGACAGACTTTTTTCAAGGACTTTTAATGCTTGTTGCTTTGCTTGCAATACCGATTGTTCTTCTTGCTTTTAAGGATATGGATTTATCCTCTCTTGGCACTACCATTGGCGATTACACCTTTAACACCAATCTTTTTGGTAGTGACTGGCGTGATATTGCATCAGGTCTTGCTTGGGGTCTTGGTTACTTTGGTATGCCACACATCCTTGTAAGATTTATGTCTATTAAAAAATCTTCAATGGTTAAAACAAGTGCAACCGTTGCTATTATTTGGGTTGTTCTTTCACTTGGTGCCGCAATGCTTATTGCTATCTTCGGCAGAGCATTGCTTGGCGAGGAGTTATTAAACGGTGGAGCTATTACCCTATTCGACGGCAAAACAATAGAAATTGCCGCAGGCTCACAAGAGCAGATTTTTATAGTTCTTTCAAGAATACTTTTCCCTGGCTTTATTGCAGGTCTTTTAATGTCAGCTATTATTGCCGCCGCTATGAGCACTGCAGACAGTCAGTTGCTTGTTGCATCGTCTTCCTTTACAAGCGATATTTACAAGCCTATTATTCGCAAAACCGCATCCGATAAAGAAACTATGTGGGTTGGCAGAATAACCGTTTTGATTGTTGCTATAATCGCCTACTTTATCGCAAATAGCGAAGCTCAAGGTGCCGCAGCGATTATGAACCTTGTATCGAATGCTTGGGCAGGTTTTGGCGCCGCATTTGGCCCTGTTGTTATACTCTCACTTTTCTGGAAACGCCTCACATACAAGGGTGCAATCGCAGGTGTTATTGCAGGTGCAGTAACCGACGTTGCTTGGATGCTATGTCTTTCCTCCACAACCGGAATTTACGAATTGTTGCCCGGCTTTATAGTTGGCTTTATCGCAACTGTTGTTGCATCTGTATTAGATAAGAAGCCATCTGATGAGGTTTTGGCAATTTACCAAGCCGCAACAGATAAAGCTATTGATGACTAATATTGCTTAAATTAGATTATCTAAACACTTTAAAAGCGTAGCCTAAAATGAAGGCTACGCTTTTTCTGTCTTTGCCTGACACACAATACATTATAAATCTGAATACCAAATGTGAGCCGCTTAGCATTTTAAATTAAAAATAATTCAGTTATAAAGACCATCAAACAGGCTGCAATAGAAACCTTAAACAAACTTTGACCAAAATAGGCAAGTAAAACTGCTGTTATGAAACCTGCAAGTCCCGACCACACGCTTTCGGTGCTATTAAGTATCGCGGGAAAGGTCATTACCGCCAATGTTACAAAGGGAACGTAATATAAAAAGGATTTTATAAATGTGTTTGTAATTTCCTTTCTTATAAGGGTGATTGGCGCCAATCTGATTAAATATGTAACCAGTGCCATAACTGCGATATATATGTATATATTTCCGCTCATGCCTTAGCCCCCTTATCTTGCTTATCATTTATGGGGAAAAATATTGCGGCTGCCCCTGCAATTAAAACCGTTAAAATTATTATTCTAAAACCTGATGAAATTTTAGAAAGAAAAGGTATTAAAGTAAACAAATAACTTAAAAACATTGAAACCGAAACAATACCTAAAATAAGTTTGCTTTTTCTTGCAGGCGGAACAATAATGGCAATAAACATTCCATACAGCGCAACACTAAGCGCACTTATGAATCTTTCGGGTAGCAAACTACCCGAAAGCACTCCAAGTGCGCTACCAAGAGTCCAACCAGGAATGGCGGCGCTCATAAGTCCATAACTGTAAAAAGGGTTTAATTTGTCTTCCACGCTAACCGAAACACCAAAAATCTCATCAGTAACGCCAAACGCCATAATAAACCTATGCCAGAATGGCATTTTTTGTGATATTTTTTGCGACAATGCCGACGACATAAGACAATATCTTAGGTTTATAATGAGTTGCGTAAATGCCATTTCGATATACGTTGCAGAGGTTGCAATAATATCAAGCGCGGCAAATTGACCTGCTGAAGTAAGATTTGTTGCGGAAATTAAAACTGCCTGTAATGATGAGATTCCTGCGTTTTTTGCGGCGATTCCAAAGGTGAAAGAAACCGCCAAATATCCCAAAAATATAGGGAACCCATCCTTTAATCCTTTTTTCCAAAAATCAAATCTGCTCATTAAACTGACCTCTTTTAAAAATCTTGAAATATTGTATCACAGTTACCTCGATTTGTAAACCATTAAAATAGATTTTAAATAAATAAAATGGCGGAGAAATTTCTCCGCCATTTTATTAGTCATTTTTTGAGCTTGTATTTGCTTTGCTACTTGTTTTATCTGCCTTAGAGGATGTAGACTCTGTTTTTGAAGAACTATCATCCTTTTTCTCGTTTTCTTCCTTAACCTTTGAGGGTGAAGTTTCGGGTAGGATTGTACCCTTATGGGTTGTGCAGATATTACTGAGCTGACTTGTTTTATACCAACCAAGACCTGTTGATTTGCACTTATCTGTAGCAATTAGTCCTGTTGAGGTACAGTATTTTCTACAGGTTACAAACTCGCTTGTTTCAAATTCTTTTTTCTCTAAATCCTTATGGATTTTAGACATAACCGTTCCCCAAATTTTTCTTGCAGAATTACCTGGAGATACATATGCGGGTTGGTCATATCCATACCAACAAGATGCAACATAATATGGTGTTCCACCTGCAAACCACAAGTTATGGTTATCGTTTGTTGTACCCGTTTTGCCATATATCGGCATACTTGAAAGGTAAGAGCGAATACCTCTACCCGTACCTCCGCTACCATCAACAACATTTCTAAGCATTTTGTTCATAATAACAGCGGTATCCTCTGCCATGGCTATTTTTGAACTAGGCTCACCATCTAAAATCACATTATTTTGTTGGTCGGTAACCTTTACAAAAAATGTGGGTTCATAATATTTACCCTTGTTACCAAATGTTGCAAAAGCAGCGCAAGATTCTAAAGTGGTTATACCTTTATAGCAACTTCCAAGCGCCAACGCAGAATAGGTTAAATCGGCATTAACATCGCGTTTTAGGGTGGTTATACCCATATCCTTTTCCAAATGGTCGTAAACAGGTTCAAATCCCATTTTTTCAACCAACTGGGCGGGGATAGTGTTTTTTGACACCTCTAACGCCTTTGCAACCGTTACAGAACCGCTATAAGACCCATTGGCATTTGGCGGCCATCTTTTGCCATCTGCAAGTTTGATAGGTTGGTCTTTAAAAATTGTTGAATAGGTAATCAAGTTATTATCCAACGCTAAGGAATAAGTTGCAATAGGTTTGATTGAGGAACCGGGTGAACGTGGTGACGAGGTTGCTCTATTAAGGCTACGATTTTCTGTTTTTTCACCAACTCCACCTGCAATACCAACCACGTGACCCTCATAATCCATAATGGTCATCGCTGACTGAGCATATATACCGCTTGAGTTTTTAACAAAGTTAGATTTATCAGAATATACTGAATCTATAATATTTTGGATTTTTGGGTCCATTGTGCAATAAACCTTATATCCACCGTTATAAAAATTCTGCTCTGCATAGCTTTTATCAAAATCATATTTTTCTACCAATGCATCAACAACATCATCAATAAGAGCATCAACAAAATAATTATTGGTTTCGTGCTCTTTAATGTTGGATTTATCGGCAACGATTTTTACTTCCTCGGCTACCGCTTTTTCGTACTCTTCCTTTGTTATATACTTTTGGTCAAGCATTTCATCCAAAACGGTTTTGCGCCTTTTAGCGTTATTTTCGGGATATTTATCAGGGCGATAACGCTCAGGCTCCTTTACTATTGCAGCAAGACTAGCACACTCTGCTAGGGTTAGCTCGTTTACGCTTTTATTAAAATAATAGTTTGATGCAACCTCAACACCGCCGATACCATTAGCAAATGCGACTGTATTAAGATAACATTCTAAGATGGTATCCTTACCATATATGCTTTCGATTTTTCTGGCACGCATTATCTCACGAACCTTACGCATTGCGTTTTGGTCCTTATCTTGAGTTAGGTTTTTAACTAACTGTTGAGTGATTGTTGAACCACCCTGATTAGAAGAATACAAATCAACGAACATATTTAAAAACGCCGCAAATGTACGCTTCCAGTCTACGCCATCGTGCTGTTCAAATCGCTTATCCTCAATAGCAATAAACGCCTCGGCTAACTTTCTGGGTATACCTGTATACTCAGGGTCTTCTTCCTTTGCTCTGGTTTCGTCATAAGGTACCCAAATACGATTTTCCGAGCCATGCAAACGCTGATATTCAACATACTTATTGGTTTTGCTATCCTTAACATAAATGGTGGTGGTAGAATTGAGTTTTAGATTGTTAAGGTTTTCCTGCATACTGTCATCAACAAAACCGAAAACATAAATCATAAATGTTCCAACTATGAGGCAGGCAGTAATAACAAACACCAAAAACACAGAGAAAACGGTACGCATAAGTTTTGCTCTGGTCATAGGTTTTTTATCACCTAATATACGGTTAACCACTTTTCGCGGTGCCGATATATTGCGCTCAACCTTTGGATTGGCAAAGCTATTCAAATCGAGTTGATTTTCAGAATTACTGAACAAATCGTCCCCACCATTTTGAGAAGATGAAGAAAGTATATCGTCATCTTCATCGAAAAACGGGCTTTTGTTTTCGTCACTCATAACTTAACTCTCCTTTTGACGCTAAAAAATTACATACGATTTTTTAAATCGCATAAAACTCCATAATAAATTATGCTAACATTGTACCACATAAATTATAAAAAAGCGAGTTACAATTTTTTAACCAATTTTTTTATTTTATCAAATTTTTTATTTTATCAAATTTTGTATTTTATTAGATGTTATGTCAATAATAAAGGGGAAGAAATCTTATTAAAGGTGAAAATATGAAGATACTTATTAAACCTATCATTTTATCCTCTTTAATACTCACAACAGCTTTTTTTATAATGTTTGGTGTGCTTATAAATAATTCACCCAAAAACAAAAGTGTGATTTCTGAAGAATATGCATACTCCCTAACAGAGTATGAAAACAGTATTGCCATTATTGATAATAAAACAAATAAGCCTTATATGATATTGGATGTTGTTTTTGATGAGCTTCCCGAAAGGGATAAAACTCGCCTTAAAAACGGTATTCATACTAAAACCTTAGAGGAAGCATTATCTTTAGCGGAGGACTATGAATAGAAAAACGCTTTGCATCTTTTGGTGCAAAGCGTTTTAATTATGCCCTATATAGTTTGATGGATTAACAAAATATCCGTTTTTATGAACCTCAAAGTGCAGATGATTACCTGTAGAGCGACCTGTGTTACCTACCGCCGCAATAGATTCACCTGCCGCAACCTTATCGCCTACCCTAACATAAAGTGCGCTACAGTGCGCATAAAGAGTTTCGAGTCCGTTTTCGTGGCGAATTTTAATATAATTACCATAACCCGAGCCATCTCTGCCCGAATAGGTAACCGTTCCACCCTCTGCCGCATAAATCGGGGTGCCTTTGGGGGCTACAATATCCATACCTTTATGGCCTCTACCATCGCCCACATATGAACTAACATACGAACGGGCAACCCTTTTTACAGGCCATACCATAGGTGCGCTACCATTTTTATCGGCTGCAACCACCCTTTTTGTGCCAACGATAACCTTTTTGGTAACAGGCTCTTTTATAGTCTTGGAGGAAAGCTCTTTTTTCTCGCTAACCTTACCATTGGTTGTTGCAAGTTTATAGGTTACCTCTTCAACACCATATTCACCTTTTTGGGTGACAATCTCGGTGCCTACTGTATATTTAGAACTTTTTGTTTCTATAACCTTATAATTAACCTTACGCTCCTCAACCACCGTTGTAACGGTTTGAACAGGAACTTTTGCCTTACCTTTTTGCAAATATTCTGTAACGGTAGGTAGTGCCTCAAAATCTGAGCGAAGTGTATAAACAGTATCAACCTTAACGCTTGTTGAAAGTTCTACCGTTTCAAGCTTATTTGACGACTTATATTCATCAAGATATTTTTCAATAGCTATATCTGCGTTTTCAGAATTCTTTTCTGCCGCTACATCCTTGCCGTTAACCTCAAGCACCGTTGCCGAAACAATTTTATCAGAATGAGAAATCATCTGCTCGGCAAGTTTTTCTGCCGAAATAAGTTTATCTGCAGAAACGATTGTTTTAACAAGCTTAGTGCTAACAAGTTCATTAGAACATTTTGCATTATCTAAAATATCAGATGCCAAGATTTCAGCCTCTGCCAAAACCTCTTGTGAGATAACCGAGCCCAAGGATTCGCCACCATAAACCACCGAATATGCAGTTGTTGCATTTGTTGCCACTGCAACGGTAGTAGCAAGTGAAACAAGTACAAAAACCGAAACAACTGCGGCAAAAGCACGTGGCGACTTTTTAAAAAACAAAACAACCTTTTTTATAAGAGGAAGGACAGTATGCTTTGTGAAATCAAAGCAAAATGAATAAAACGTTTTTGCTTTATCCATAATAAAAGCCATAGTTTTTTTTACTATACTAACCATCTGCATACTATTCTCCTCCTTTCAAATGTTACATTTTTGTAATATTTTACAATACCTATTATACACAATAGTTACAAAATTGCAATCTTTTTGTTCTATTTGTAACTTATTTTATCTAAAAGTAACATCTGTAACGTTAAATTGGCGAGTAGTTTGGTTGCTCTGCACAAATCTTAGGTGATGTTTTTGTGAACAAAAAAGAAAAACCACAATCGGTTAAACCGATTATGGTATATACATTATATATTATATGAAGCTTGGATACTAAAATACCTTAAATAAAATCACAGCAATTATTACCGAAACTAAAAACGAACTTACAAGTAAAACTCTTTTTCTTCGCCGTGCTGCCATTCTTTTTCGTATTGGGGTGCCTCTCTTAAGTCCCATAGGCTCAGATGTCATTTTTGATATTGCCCTATTCGCCTCTTTTTTTAATTTATCCTCGGTTAATGTTGCAAACTCGGGCTTTACAAAAATTAAAATTTTTTCAAAATATTTGCTCTCTGTTTCGTTTATTTCTATTATTGACCTATTGATTCCACGCAGCATCTTTTAACCCCTTTTTTAAATTTATCAAGTAAATTTTTGACAAATAAAAAAACTTTTATACAATTTGTATTGTTGAAAAAATGTGCATAAATGTGGATAACTCGGTGGATAAGTTGAAAAACTACGCATTTTAAAGGATATTTATGGTATGTTGATGAAGTTAATAATAAAAATTTTGTTACAAATCGTAGAAAAGTTATTAGCACTTTAGCGTGGTAAAGCCGAATTTTATTGGCTCAAATTGTGCTAATTATTTATCCCTCTCCCCTGCGCGAAAATTAACAGTACGCTCAATAGCGGTTTTTGAATTGCCCCAATTATCTGAACCCGCATTTCGATAATCAAACATACTGCAAAAATGCTTTAAATCTTTACTGAGTTCATCAAGGTTTTTCTTTGTTATTTCTTTTAATGCCGTTTTGAATTCGTAAGAATATTTTTTAAGCCCCGATTTTTTAGATTTTGTAAGCAACATTTTATAATGCGGCAGACAAAATTTTGGTTGAGCAGAAAATATTTCTCTAAACTCCTTGTCCTTTTCAAAGGTTATAAAAAGGGTATCAATCATATGCTCCATACCCCAGTTTATCTTTTCACATAAGAAACAGGTCGAAAGCCGCTCGGTTGCTATTTTGCCATCCTTATCGGGCTTAGAAAAAAGTTCATAACCTAGCTCATCTAAATGTGTTTGAAGCATAAGTGCGAGTGACAAACCACTTTTTCTGTTGGCAAGTTTTTCTATATGCTCGGGGCAAAAACCTTTTTTATTGGTAACTACCCTAACATCAGGCTCCATCATAGCCGCACCTGTAATATAATCTATCGCACGTTTTTCTAACATATTATGCATACGGCAAATAGGGCAACCATCTAGGGTTTCAAAAACCTCACTTATCGGAATGGTGCAAATATCATCACGCATTTTAATTTCACTCCATTGATTTTTTAAAAATTTATGTTACACTAATATTATAAATGCTTTTAATTTTTTTGCAAGGAGAATATAAATTGTCAAAAGATTACATAGTTAAAAATATTGTTCCGTTTGACCTTGCCTTAACCTTGGATTGCGGTCAGGCTTTTAGGTGGAAAGCCTTGCCCGATGGCTTTGAGGGTATCGCAATGGGCAAATATTTAAAAATAAAGCAAGAAAACGATGATTTGATTTTTTATAATACAACAAAAGAGGAATATGAAGGAATATGGCGTAAATATTTTGATATCAACCGCGATTACAACGATATTTTAAATAGAGCAAGAAAAAATCAAAAACTCGCCGAAATAACAAAAAATTGCGATGGTATTCGCATTTTAAAGCAAGACCCTTGGGAAGCGTTATGCTCTTTTATCATTTCGCAAAACAACAATATCCCCCGCATTAAAGGTATTATTGAACGACTGTGTGAAAATTTTGGTGATAAAATTGAGGGTGGCTATACATTTCCCTCGGCAGAAAGGTTGTCGATGCTTACTGTTGAGGAACTTGCTCCTCTTAGAAGCGGTTTTAGAGCAAAATATATTCTCGATGCCGCAAAAAAATGCTCAAGCAACTTGATTTTAGAAGATATATATTCCTTAGACCTTGACTCAGCAAGAACAAAACTTATGACCATTAAGGGTGTGGGTCCCAAGGTTGCCGACTGTGCTTTGCTTTTTGGTTTTGGTTTTTTAAATGCTTTTCCTATGGATGTTTGGATGAAACGTGCAATGGCGGTGCTTTTTGACAACAAACTACCCGACGGTTTTGAGGAT
The DNA here is from genome assembly GCA_045577495.1 of Acutalibacteraceae bacterium. Taxonomy (GTDB): domain Bacteria; phylum Bacillota; class Clostridia; order Oscillospirales; family Acutalibacteraceae; genus UMGS1279. The sequence goes on along the minus strand of JAZNIK010000003.1, from coordinate 3,852 downwards.
TGCGCAGGTATTATTCAGCAATATATATTTGAATATGCCAGAAGCGAAAAAATCACCTTTTAATTTGTATAAAACGACTTATTTTTTCTCTGCAAAGTTGACAGAAATATAAAATTGATAAAATTTTAACTTTACTCTTTATTTTTTAAAAGATATATAGTATAATAATATTTAGAGTAATTTTTTGGAGTGTGAAAATATGCCATTAGTAAACACAAAAGAAATGTTTAAAAAAGCCTACGAGGGCGGTTACGCTGTAGGCGCTTTTAACGTAAACAACATGGAAATCATTCAAGGTATCACCGAGGCTGCTAAAGAGCTTAACGCACCTATGATTCTTCAGGTTTCTGCAGGTGCAAGAAAGTATGCAAACCATACCTACCTTGTAAAGCTTGTTGAGGCTGCTATTGAAGAAACCGGTCTTCCTATTGCTTTGCACCTAGACCATGGTGACACATTTGAACTTTGCAAAAGCTGTATCGACGGTGGATTTACCTCTGTTATGATTGATGGTTCTCATCACGATTATGAGGATAACGTTGCCCTTACCAAAAAGGTTGTTGACTATGCTCATCAGTTCGGTGTAACTGTTGAGGGTGAGCTTGGTCAGCTTGCAGGTATTGAGGATGACGTTAACGTTTCGGCTGAGGATGCATCCTTTACCGACCCCGACCAAGTTTATGATTTTGTAACCCGCACAGGCGTTGATTCTTTAGCTATTGCTATCGGCACAAGCCACGGCGCATACAAATTCAAGCCCGGTCAGGAGCCTCAACTTCGTTTTGATATTCTTGAAGAGGTTTCAAAACGTCTTCCTAACTTCCCCATTGTTTTACACGGCGCATCTTCTGTTGTTCCTGAATTTGTTGAGATGGTAAACACCTACGGTGGTAAAATGCCTGATGCTATCGGTATCCCTGAGGATATGCTCCGCAAGGCAGCCGGTATGGCGGTTTGCAAAATCAACATCGACTCAGACCTCCGTCTTGCTATGACAGGTGCTGTTCGTAAACACTTTGTTGAGCATCCCGACCACTTTGACCCAAGACAGTATCTTGGTGATGGTCGCGCTGCAATTAAAGAAATGGTTGCTCATAAAATCACAAAGGTTCTCGGCTGCAACGGCAAGGCCTAAAAATCAAAGCAAAAAGCAGCCTTATGAATTATCCATAAGGCTGCTTTTTTATACATATTTATTATCTATTTAAGAATAATACTTTTATCGACTTATATGCCTTTTTATAGCTTTGAAGGTTTCATCACTTATATGATGCTCTATTCGGCAGGCATCATCACTTGCTATCTCGCGAGGAACACCAAGAGATACAAAAAAGTTTGTTAAAATTGTATGGCGTTCATAAATTTTTTCAGCCACCTCGCGACCCAAATCGGTCAAATGCAAGGAACCTTCTGCATCGACCGTTAAATAACCGCCTGACTTTAAAAGTCCAACCGCACGGCTAACGCTTGGTTTAGAATAACCCATATACTCGCATACATCTATCGCCCTAACATTACCCTTTTGCTTTGAGAGAACCAAAACGGTTTCTAAATACATTTCTCCTGATTCTTGCAGACTCATAAGAAATATCCCCATTTCCTTTAACATTACAAAAATATAATATCATAGTTATATTCTTTTTTCAAGTCGAAAGCAATACTAATATTGTTGGTATTATTTTAAAATTAACCTTCTGTTCATATTTTTTAATAAAGTAGTCAATAATGTTAGGTTAATATAAATCAAATCCAATTCCGAGAGGAGATAACAAAAATGGATGAACAAAATAAAAACAATATCCCAAGCGAGCAGGTTCCAAGCGGATTTGACTCAGTAACCAATATTACCCCTAAGGAAAATGATAAATTTAACCCCACGCCTATGTTTGCATCAATGAACAATAATGCAGATGATAAAGGTGATGACCTTCCTACCGAAGCCCCAAATTCTGCACCCGTTAATGAAGTAACCAATTCTGTGCCCGAAGCAGAGAGCATCGGCACAGAGGATACACAAAATACAGATACTGTTATTGGCGCGCACGATTTTATACCCAGCGGCACCTATAGTTATTCTGCCGCAAAGGGTGACCTTAAAAGCAGTGCTTTTGAAACCCCGGATGTTAACCCAAAGCCTGCAGAACCTATACTCCAAACTACCGAAAGCAAAGATTATGAGCCTCACTCACCTATTCCACCCATACCACAAAAGCCAAAGAAGGATAAAAAGCCTAAAAAGTATGGCGCAGGCGTTGTTGTTTTATCATCAATCCTTGCGGCTATTATAGGTATGTTTGGCGGTATAGCAGCTTTAAAATATTATCCCAACTTAGATACTAATGCTAATACCGATACCACCTCAAGCGTTGCCGAGCAAACAAGCCCACAAACCCAAACCACAATCAAGGTTGACGAGAGCGTTAATTCTTCTATTGAGGCGGTTGCTAAAAAAGCAGGACCCAGTATCATTGGTATCAGAACTACCGCGGCTGTAACCAACTTTTTTGGTGGTCAGAGCGAAGCAACCGAAGAAGGCTCGGGTATTATTTACACGGCAAACGGATACATTATAACCAACTATCACGTTATTCAAAGCGCTGTTGAATCTTCCGACTCAAAGGTTGAGGTTTTTCTCCCAGATGACACCGAAACAGCACTTACCGCATCGGTTGTTGGATACAACATTTCTTCCGACCTTGCGGTTGTTAAAATCAATAAAACAAACCTTCCCGCAATCGAGTTTGCCGATTCTGACAAGCTTAATGTAGGTCAATATGCAATAGCCATTGGTAACCCAGGTGGTTTAGAGTTTATCGGTTCTGTTTCGTATGGTGTTATCAGTGGTCTTAACCGCTCGGTTGCGGTTGGCACAGGTGATACAATGTCACTCATTCAAACCGATGCCGCAATTAATCCCGGTAACTCGGGCGGCGCTTTGGTTGATATTTCGGGCAAGCTTATAGGCGTTAACAGTATTAAACTTGTTAGCGAAAGCTATGAGGGTATGGGCTTTGCAATACCATCCAATACCGTAAAAGAAATTTGTGACAATATTATTGCTAAACAAAATGAGCCAACACCATACATTGGTATTCAAATCAGTCAGAACTACACTGCTGACCAATTAGCCGCATTAGGTTTCCCAACAGGTGCAGTTGTCGTTGACGTTATCGAGGGTGGTCCCGCAAACGAAAGCGGAATCCAACGCGGTGATATTATAACAGAGTTTAATGGTAAATCTATTGATAGCTATACCGATTTAGATGATGCTATCGCACAGTGCAAACCCGGTGATTCGGTAACAGTTAAACTTTATCGCGCGGGAAGGTTCTATTCTACAAGCATCAATGTTGAAGCAAATAACGCACAGTAATTTTAAAGCAGACTGGCAAAAACCAGTCTGCTTTTTTCATATATATTCCATTACAATATTTGGAGTATTCCCTATCTACCTTAGGCATGTTAAAATGTTTTTGAAATCTAAAAAAAGCGAGGTAGATTATGAAAAAACACATATCATTTATTTTAACACTGATTTTTATGGTTGGTATTCTTGCTACTCCTATAAAGGCAAGTGCCGCCACAATGAATTCCAAAGCGGGAAAGGTTTCTATAACAAGCGGAACTCTTAATGTGCGAAAAACAGCCTCAACAACTAGTGATATCTTAGCATCACTAAAACAAAACAGTTACATAACCCTTATATCCAAATCGGGTTCTTGGTGGAAGGTTGAATACGCTAAGGGTAAATACGGTTATTGCCACACCGATTACATTAAAACAGCAAGCGGTACGCCAATGTCGGTTAACATTACTTCGGGAACATTAAATGTGCGTAGCGGTGCGGGTACC
>JAZNIK010000002.1:0-22514 GCA_045577495.1 Acutalibacteraceae bacterium | reverse complement strand
CCTTGTCCCTGCGGTTTTTACGGACATCCCACAAAGCCCTGTACCTGCTCATCCAATATGGTGCATAAGTATTTAAACAGAATTTCGGGGCCGATGCTTGACCGACTTGATATTCACGTAGAAGTTCCACCCGTAAAATATGAGGAACTTCAAGATAGCGCAAAGGAAGAAACATCAAAAGATATTAAGGCACGGGTTGATAAGGCAAGGCAAATACAAAACGAGCGTTATAAAGGCGAAAATATCACCTGCAACGCAAGGCTTACCCCTGCTCTGCTTAAAAAGTATTGCGTACTAACAAGCGAGGCAGAGAACATTTTGGAAGCGGCATTCAAAAGTATGGGGCTTTCGGGCAGAGCGTATGACAGATTGCTTAAGGTTTCTCGCACCCTTGCCGATTTAGACGGCTGCGAAAAAATTGATGTTTCACATATTTCACAGGCAATTCAGTTTAGAAGTTTAGATAGAAAATATTGGGAATAAAAAGTTCAAAACAAACGAGAAGTTTTCCGTAACTTTTTATCTTTACAATGTTATTAAATATGTTATACTAAAGATTGATAAGATATATCTTATCAATCTTTTTTTGCGAGGTAATAAAATGAATACTCCCATTGAAGCACACGAACATAAAGAAAACGGATACAAAACACTTGTAACATTTGATAAATGGCGTGTTGCATTTATGAATGATGGACCAAAAACAACAGTAGATGGTCTTACATATTTTCAAAAGCACGATGAAACAGATGAGGTTTTTATTTTGCTTAGCGGAAGATGTGTTTTGCTTTTAGCAGATTTTGGGGATAAACCTGGTGAAATTACCGCAGTTGATATGAAACCTAATGTTATGTATAACGTAAAAAAAGGTGCTTGGCATACCCACGTATTTTTTGATAACACAAGCGTTGCAATAGTAGAAAATGCAGATACGGATTTAAGCAATTCTCCCATAGTTGATATTACCGAGGAACAAAGAGAAATTATACGTAAACTCTGTAAATAAAGGAATATTATTATGTCGATAAAATATTATTTAAAAGCCAAAAACCAATACAACAAGGATACAAACACCCATGTTTTTGCCATCGACACAGCTAATACCACATATGCCATTGAGATTTTAAACGGATATGTTAATAATGCTTATTGGGGCGAAAAACTTAAAAGCCACGACGATATCCCCGTTGGAACATTGGTAAGAACTTTAGAGGCACCTTATAGTGACCTTAACCGTCAGCGAGAAGAATATCCTTTCTTTGGCGGAAGATTTTATGATAACGAAAGTTTAAAAGTAACCTTCTCTGATGGAGTTCGCGATACAGTTTTAAAATATGAATCGTATGAAATAAGCGATGATGCAAACACACTCACCTTAACCCTTAAGGATGAGGTTTATCCCTTTGCGGTTAAATTGGTATATAAGATTTATGAAGGTTTGGATATTATTGACCGATACACAGTTATTCAAAACCTTGGCACCGAGGATATAACCCTTGAAACATTTTATTCTGCCGCTTGGGTTATGCCCTATGCTGATAAACAACGACTTACATATATGGGTAGTGCTTGGAGTCACGAGAATGAAGTTAAAACTGCCGATATTGGTCTGAACACCATTACGCTTGAAAGCAAGGCAGGTGTTTCTAGCACTAAGAACGTTCCCTATTTTGCTATTGATGATTATACCGCTACCGAACATAGCGGTAATGTATGGTTCGGGACTTTACAATGGAGTTCTAACTGGAGAATGCATATCTATAGAGATATTAACAGGGTTGCAAAGGTTACCGGTGGTATTTCAAACTTTGATTACGAATTAGTATTAAAATCAGGTGAAAGTTTTGAAACCCCAATTTTCACAGGTGGCTTTGTAACAGAGGGCTTTGGTTCTGCTAATCGTCAACTTCACGATTACCAAAGAAAAACCAACAAAACACCTTTTGTAAATCAAGCGATGCCGGTTTTATATAACGCTTGGTCAACCTTTACCTTTAATGTTAGCGAGGAGCTTATTTTAGCACAAGCAGAAAAATTTGCCGATTTAGGCGTTGAAATGCTTGTAATTGATGATGGTTGGTTTAAGGGAAGAAAAACCGATAACGCAGGCCTTGGCGACTGGACTCCCGACCCCGATAAATTCCCTAACGGACTAAAACCCGTTGTGGATAAAATCAATAGTTTGGGCATAAAATTTGGTATTTGGGTAGAGCCCGAAATGATTAACCCCGATAGCGACCTTTATAGAGAGCATCCCGATTGGGTTATGAACTATCCCACTCGTCAGCGTGAGGAAAAAAGAAATCAGCTTACCCTTAACCTTGCCAGAGAAGATGTTTTTGAGTTTACTCGCGATTGGTTGGATAAGCTTTTATCCTCTGCAAATATTGAGCATTTAAAATGGGATATGAACCGTTATTTTTCACAAGCAGGTTGGCCCGAGGCCGAAATAAAGAAACAAAAAAGCATCTATATCAAATATGCTCAAAACTTCCAAAGATTGCTTCGCTTTATAAACGAAAAATACCCCCACGTTTTAATCGAGAACTGTGCTTCAGGTGGGCTTAGAGGAGATCTTGCCACTACTAAATGGTGCGCCAGAATAAACCGCAGTGATAATCAAGACCCTATTGATGTTTTGCAAATGCACGAAGGCTTTACCAAAATAAACCTTACCAAAATGGCAGGTGGCGGTTGCCATTTTCATCATACTCCATATTGGATTAGTGGAAGATGTGCTAGCATGAAACGTATGGCACTAACCGCATTTAACGGCTCACTTGCTATTGGATATGATTTGCGCCGTTTAAGTGAAGAAGAGCTTAACGAATTAAAGGGCTATATAAACTACTACAAAAAAATACGAGAAACAGTTCAGCTTGGCGATATGTATGTACTTAATTCAGCATTTGACAAAAACGCAGGTTTAGTAGCCTTTCAATACGTTAGCAAGGATAAGAAAAAATCCATTATTTTGGTTTATGCTAATAATGTTGGCTACGGTTTTGTATCCCCTAATCTTAAACCAAAAGGTCTTGACCCCGATAGGCTTTACTCTATAAACTTTGAGTATTTTAAATGGGAAAGAGATTACAAAGACACATCCGGTGACGGACTTATGAAGGCTGGTATTAATATAGCTAACCATCATTTTGCAGAAGCCGTTTATGATTGCTATGTAATCGAAATTGAAGAGAAAAAAGAGTAAAAACTAAAGGTGAATTTAAGCAAAAAACAGACTCATAGGCGTTGTACCCGTAAGGATACAACGCCTATGAGTCTGTTTTTTGCTGCCTATTATGTTTATTCACATTTCTTGTGTTTTTCCACCTTACGCATTTTCATATATTCGTTTAGGGAAGCAACCGCCTCGCCGGACATTGGAACTATTGCAATCATATTGAATATTGTCATAAGTCCAACGCCGATATCTCCAATATCCCAAACAAATGTATATGTGGCTAGTCCGCCTATAAAAAGCATTACGAGAGCTATTATTTTATATATGGTTTGAGCTTTCCACTTGTCACCAAACAAGAAAGAAACATTTGACCTTGCGTAAAAAAGTATACCGATAAAGGTTGAAAAACAGAAAAGCCAAAGCGTGATGGCTATAAATACAACGCCTACATCACCAAAATGATAATGCATTGCGGTTTGAAGTAATGCCATACCCTCAAGTCCGCTTAACGCCTCACTAGGTGCAAGTAGCATTATCATCGCAGTGCAGGTGCAGATAACAATGGTATCAATAAACACACCAAAACCTTGAAATAGTCCTGATTTTGCAGGATGGCTTACATCTGCTGCAGCGGCCGCACAGGGTGCAGAGCCTGAGCCCGCCTCATTAGAAAATAGTCCTCTTTTAACGCCATTCATTAAAGCCGCACCAAAACCGCCCGCAACAACCTGTCTTAACCCAAAAGCCTCTGCAAATATTCGCTGTAATACTGCAGGAAGTTGACCTGCATTTTTAATGATTATAAATATTGCTATTGAAAAATAGATAATAGCCATTATAGGAACAACAATATCCAGAACCTTAACGGTTGTGTTTTTTCTAAGAACAATCACCGCACTAATAGCAACCAAAACTACAGTTGAAATAATAGGTGGTATTTCAAATGCATTATAAAATGCAGAAGATACCGAGTTGCTTATAACCTGACTGATGCCACACCAACAAACAAGTCCCGAAATTGCAAATAAAACGGCAAGTATGCTTTTTCTCGCCTTACCCTTAGCAAAAAACTTTTGCATATAATAGGCAGGGCCACCTCTAAATCCGTCATAAAGAGGGTCCTTTTCTTTATGTATTTGGGCTAATGTTGCCTCAACAAAGGCGGTTGAGGAACCGATTAAAGCGGTTATCCACATCCAAAAAACCGCTCCTGCTCCACCTGCAGAAATCGCCGCAACAACACCAACCATATTACCCATACCAACTCTGGTTGCAGTAGAAACCATTAAGGTTTGCATACCCGAAAGGGTGCTGCCCTTTTTGTTAAGATTCTTCTCTACCGCAATGCGGAGCATTTCAGGAAAGCATCTGATAGGCAATACCTTTGTGCGAATAGTAAAATATAATCCGCCTAATATAAGTAGGATAACCAAAAGTGAAATACCTATAGAAAAATCCCCAAAGCGAAGGGTAAACAAATCACCCCACAAAAAATTATATATTAGCGATATTATCTTTAAAAAAAATTCACCAATAACAGCCATAATACACCTCTAAAAATAATTATATACCAAACATCAACATTATACCTATAAAACCTATTTTTGTCAAACAATAAAAACGATAATCCGTCAAAATTCACTAAAAATTTTATATGTATTTTCAAGATTTTTCTATCATAGATATTGAAAAGCAATACTATTTGTTTTATAATATATTGTTGTATGATTGCTTATTTTACGGAAAGGCTTTAAAATAATGGTTTGTAATACTATTTTAGATGCGTTGGGGAATACCCCCATAATAAGACTTCAAAATATGGTTGAGCCTGATAGCGCCGAAATCCTAGTGAAATTTGAGGGACTTAATGTTGGTGGCTCAATCAAAACACGCACAGCCTTTAATATGATATTAGATGCCGAGCAAAAAGGCCTTATCGGTCCTGATACAATCATTGTTGAGCCAACAAGCGGAAATCAAGGTATTGGTCTTGCTTTGGTAGGTGCCGTTCGTGGTTATAAGGTTAAAATTATTATGCCCGACTCGGTAAGCGAGGAAAGAAGAAAACTTGTTAACCACTATGGTGCAGAGGTTATTTTGGTGCACGATGCGGGTGATATCGGTGAATGTATTAACGAATGTTTAAAGCTCGCACTTGATATGAAAGAAAAAAACCAAAAGGTTTTTGTGCCGCAACAGTTTGAAAATCCCGCAAACCCCGCTATTCAGCGTTCTCAAACCGCTAGAGAAATTTTAGAGCAGGTGCAAGGCAAAATTCACGGATTTTGTTCGGGTATTGGCACAGGCGGAACAATTACGGGCATTGGCGAGGTTTTAAAAGCCGCTAATCCTGATATAACAATTTGGGCGGTTGAACCCGAAAATGCCGCTATTCTTTCGGGCGGTTCAATCGGCACACATATACAAATGGGTATTGGTGATGGTATAATCCCTGCTATTTTAAATCAAAATATATATGATGGTTTATGTATAGTTAAGGATGATGAAGCCATTAAAACCTCAAAAGCCCTCGCCTCAAAGGAGGGTATAATGTGTGGTATAAGCAGTGGCACAAATGTTGCCGCCGCACTCAAACTTGCTAAAAAGCTTGGCAGAGGCAAAACGGTTGTAACGGTTCTTCCTGATACGGCTGAGCGCTATTTTTCTACTCCGTTATTTGAATAATTTTTGTAAAATTATTGATTTTAAGCAAAAATTAGAGTAAAATATAAAGGTATTTTTAAAAAAAGGGGATATTTTTTATGGAACAAAAAGAACGCAGAGTTGGTACTGTATCCCGAGGCATTCGTTGCCCCATTATTCGCGAGGGTGATGACCTTGCAACCATCGTAACCAATAGTGTGCTTGAAGCAGCAGAGTACGAGGGCTTTGAGGTCCGCGACCGCGATGTCATTTCGATTACCGAATCCATCGTTGCAAGAGCGCAAGGCAACTATGCATCTGTTGACAATATTGCAGCCGATGTTAAAGCAAAGCTTGGCGGAGAGACTATTGGTGTTATCTTCCCTATTCTTTCACGTAACCGTTTTGCAATTTGTCTTCGCGGTATTGCAAAAGGCGCTAAAAAAATCGTTTTAATGCTCAGCTATCCATCTGATGAGGTTGGCAACTCTCTTGCAACCTACGATTTAATTGATGAATATGGCATTAACCCTTATTCTGACGTTCTTTCTTTAGAGAGATACCGTGAGGTATTTGGCGTTCAGAAGTTGGAGTTTACAGGCGTTGACTATGTTGAATACTACGGCAACCTTATTCGTGAGATGGGTTGCGATGTTGAAATTATCTTTGCTAATCAGGCAAAAGCAATTTTAGACTACACCGACTGTGTTCTTACCTGCGACATTCACACCCGCGCGCGTACAAAGCGTTTTTTAAAGGCGGCAGGTGCAAAGGTTGTTTGCGGTCTTGACGATATTTTAAGCTCATCTGTAAATGGTAGCGGTTGTAACGAGAACTATGGTCTTTTGGGTTCTAACAAATCCACCGAGGATACTGTTAAACTTTTCCCAAGGGATTGTCAAGGTCTCGTTGAGGAAATTCAATCTAAAATGCTCGAAGCCACAGGCAAGCATGTTGAGGTTATGGTTTACGGCGACGGCGCATTTAAAGACCCTAAAGGAAAAATTTGGGAACTCGCAGACCCCGTTGTTTCCCCCGCTTTCACCGACGGCTTGATTGGTACACCAAACGAGCTTAAACTAAAATATCTCGCCGATAATGATTTTAAAGACCTTTCGGGTGAAGAACTTAAAAAAGCTATTTCCGAAAGCATTAAAGCCAAAGATGGTAGCAGTCTTGTTGGTAATATGGCGGCTCAAGGCACAACCCCACGTCAGCTTACCGACCTTATCGGTTCACTTAGCGACTTAACAAGCGGCTCGGGTGATAAGGGTACCCCCGTTGTTTATGTTCAAGGATATTTTGATAATTATACTAACTAATGGAGGGGTCAATTATGCAGGGAAATGTTCGTCCGGAAAATATGGCACGCATAAACACCATTGAACTTGCAAACGCATTTATTGATGAGCAGGTTGCAGACATTCGCGCTCAGGTTGGCGATAAAAAGGTTTTACTAGCCCTTTCAGGCGGTGTTGATTCCTCGGTTGTTGCCGCTCTTTTGATAAAGGCTATCGGAAAACAGCTTGTATGTGTTCACGTTAATCACGGCCTTATGCGTAAGGGCGAAAGCGAACAGGTTGTTGAGGTTTTTGGCAAAGAATTAGACGCCAACCTAATTTATGTTGATGCAACCGATAGATTTTTAGGTCTGTTAGAGGGTATTAGCGAGCCCGAAAAGAAAAGAAAAATTATTGGCGGCGAGTTCATTAAGGTTTTTGATGAAGAGGCATCAAAGCTTAAGGGTATTTCTTTCTTGGCGCAAGGCACAATTTATCCCGATATTTTAGAGTCCGACGGTGTTAAGGCTCACCACAATGTTGGCGGTCTTCCCGAGGACATGCAGTTTGAACTTGTTGAGCCCGTTAAACTGCTTTATAAAGATGAGGTTCGCGTTGTTGGTGATGCATTAGGCTTGCCACACGCAATGGTTTATCGTCAGCCCTTCCCCGGCCCCGGCCTTGGTGTTCGTTGCCTTGGCGCTATCACAAGGGACCGTCTACACGCTCTCCGCGAGGCTGATGCAATACTTAGAGAAGAATTTGATAAATCAGGTCTTGCAGGTAAGGTATGGCAGTATTTTATAGCCGTTCCCGATATGAAAAGCGTTGGCGTTAAGGACGATAAGCGTTATGAGGGTTGGCCCGCAATAATCCGCGCGGTTAACACCACCGACGCTATGTCCGCCACTATCGAAGAAATTCCTTATTCCTTGCTCCACCATATAACCGATAGAATCACCCATGAGGTTGATGGTATTAACAGAGTCCTTTTAGACCTTACACCAAAGCCCATAGGAACTATCGAGTGGGAATAATATCTACTGGCTTTTGAGTTGGTTGGAATCGTTGATTCCAACCAACTTTTTTATATTAAAATATGGCAGAGAGAAATAATCTCCCTGCCATATTTTTTGATATAATGAAAATAGAACAAAAACTGAGTAATATCTTTTAAAGATTATACAATTTAATGGCGTTTTTGCTGAGTATTGCACGTTTTTCTTCATCGGTAAGTGGCAATTTCATAAAACGTTCTAGTTCGATATCGGGCGAAAACACAGGATAATCCGAGCCAAATAACACACGGTCTGTGCCATAGCGTCGAATTATTTGAACGGCTTTTTCTGCCGACAGTTCATAAAGGCTTGACGATGTATCAACATAAAAGTTTGGATATCCCGAAAGTTTTTCACTTGCTTCATCCCATACCGACCAACCGCCCAAATGTGCGCCTATTATGGTGAGTTTTTTAAATTCGTTTAAAACGGGTACCAAATGGTCGGGGTTAGAGTAATCAAAACGATAGTCGCCCGTATGCATTAAAATCGGTATATTTTCTTTTTCGCATAACTCATAAATTTTAAGGCAGCGATAATCGTCAATTTTGAATTTTTGTATATCGGCATGTAACTTAACACCGCGAAGCCCAAGTTCCTTTAAATGTAAAAGGTCTGCTTTTAAATCATCACTTTCGGGATGCATTGTGCCAAGACCAATAAGTTTATTTGGTAAATCAGAAACTTGATTTGCAATAAACTCGTTAATGGTTTTTACCTGATGAGGCGTGGTTGCAACCGATTGCACAACAAAACGGTCTATCCCCGCTTTTTCGCCAATACTCAGTAATGAAGTTACAGTTCCATCACCGAGCGCAGTCATATCGTAAAACCTGCCTGTACTTTGTACGGCAGGTTTTGCAATTTTGTTAGGATAAATATGACAATGCGAATCGATAACAGTAAATTTGTTATAAATCATTTTATTACCCCTCAAGACCCAAACGCTTTGCGGCATCCTCACGCATTTTATATTTAAGTATTTTGCCTGCGGCGTTCATGGGAAAGGCTCTTACAAATTCAATATATCGCGGCACCTTATGTCTTGCCATATGGTCAGCAATATACTGCCTCATTTCCTCTTCAGAAATGCTCTCACCATCTTTGAGTATTATACAAGCCATTATTTCCTCGCCGTAGCGTTTATCGGGTACGCCGATAACCTGAACATCCTTAACCTTATCGCAAGTGTAGATGAACTCCTCTATTTCCTTAGGGTAAATATTTTCACCGCCACGAATAATCATATCCTTAAGTCTGCCTGTGATATTATAATTACCATCCGGTGTGCGACAAGCAAGGTCACCTGTATGGAGCCAACCATCAGCATCAATGGTAGATGCGGTTGCCCCAGGCATTTTATAATAACCTTTCATAATATTGTAGCCACGTGCTACAAATTCACCGTTTACACCATCAGGACAATCCTCCCCTGTTTCTGGGTCAACGATTTTACATTCTACATTTGCAAAGGCGCTACCAACAGTTTCGGTACGAACCTCTAACGAGTCATAATAACTGCTCATAGTACAACCGGGACTTGCCTCGGTTTGACCGTAAACAGATACAATTTCTTTCATATTCATAACTTCGGTTGCCTTTTTCATAAGGTCGGCAGGGCAGTTGGCACCTGCCATAATACCCGTGCGAATATATGAAAAATCGGTTTTTTCAAAATCCTCGTGCTGCATCATTGCAATAAACATTGTTGGTACACCGTTAAAAGCAGTTATATGTTCATTGTGAACGCATGCAAGTGCAGGCTTAGGCGAAAAATATGGTAATGGGTACATAGTCGTGCCGTGTGTCATAGATGATGTCATAGAAAGCACCATACCAAAGCAATGAAACATAGGCACTTGAATCATCATACGGTCGGCAGTAGATAAATCCATATGGTCGCCGATATATTTGCCGTTATTTACAACGTTGTAGTGGGTTAGCATAACACCCTTAGGAAAGCCCGTTGTACCGGAAGTGTACTGCATATTGCAAACATCGTCCTTATCAACGGCGGCTGCCATTCGATAAACCTCTTGAACAGGCACCTCGGCTGCACGGTCAATAGCATCTGACCAGGTCATACAACCTTTTTGAGTATATCCCACAGTAATTACGTTGCGTAAAAACGGTAATCTACGGCTATGAAGATGTGTACCCACTTTGGTGGTTTCAAGCTCGGGACAGAGTTCAGCTATGATTTTGCCATAATGTGTATCTTTTGAGCCCTCTGTCATAATAAGGGTATGAGTATCTGACTGTTTGAGCAAATATTCTATTTCGTGGATTTTATAGGCGGTATTAACCGTTACCAAAACCGCACCAATCTTAACAGTTGCCCAAAAAGCGATATACCACTGCGGTACGTTAGATGCCCAAACAGCAACGTGTGTACCCGCTTTTACCCCCATAGAAATAAGAGAACGCGCAAAGGTATCTACGTCATCACGAAATTCAGAATATGTTCGAGTATAGTCAAGGGTGGTATATTTAAAGGCATATTGGTCGGGGAAGCACTCAACCATTGTATCAAGCACTTCAGAGAATGTAAGGTCGATAAGCAAATCCTTTTTCCATACAAATTTGCCCGTATGGCTTTTGTTATAATAAAAGGTTCGCTCATTTTTGGATGTATCTCCAAACTGCTTCATAAAACCAACATACTGTGAGAATATAATTTCTATATCGTCAAGTTCTAAGCACCAATTGGGGTCCCACACAAGCGATACAAAGCCATCATAGTTCACTGAGCGAAGAGCAAGCATCATATCCTTAATTGGAAGTTCACCCTCACCAATAAGACAGAACTCTATATTATCAGAATTTTTTTCGGCGTCATTGATATGAACGTGCTTGATATATGCACCAAGGTTTTTGATAATATCTTCAGCTGTTTCCCCGCCTTCAAAATAAGCGGCAGACATATTCCAAAGCGCTGCAAGGTTATCGTATGCAAATTGGTCTAAAAGCTTACGCAGGTCCTCGGTTTTGCAAAAAAGTCCTGATGTTTCAATCAAAATTGTGATATTCTTATCGGTAGCGATTGGCAAAGCCTTTTCGATAAAAGAAACAACCGTTTTGAGTGCTATATCAGAATCAACCGACTTTTCGGCTTTTACTCTGATATAAGAAATTTTAAGATTTGTAGCGATATTTATACATTTTAAAAACTCTTCCATTGTAGCATCTGCTTTATCGGGTGCAGAGATATCGCAAAGAACATCAATACAAGGAATCTGCAACTTTTTTTCATAAAGACGTCGTGCAGTTGCGGCGGCAGTATAATCGTGAAAAGCCCCATCCTTATCAGTAAAAAGGCGATTATTTACGTTATGCAGTTCAATACCGCCAAAGCCTAAATCGGTTGCTATATCACAAAATTCATCAAAAGAGCTATTGTGCCACCCTTTTGTAGAAAAAGATAATTTCATAGGTTTATGCCTCCTCGTAAACAATCTTGTTTACTGCGTTAATGTAAGCACGTATGCTTGCACTAATAATATCGGTTGAAATACCATTACCCGAATAAAGTTTGCCATTGCTTCTAAGTTTTACAATAGCAGAACCCATAGCCTCTTTACCCTCGGTTACGGATTGAATTTGAAAATCATCCAACTCATAGTGGTGACCGATAATTTGCTCTACCGCCAAAAATGCGGCATCTATAGGACCATCACCAATGCAAACGCCCTGAATTTGCTCATCACACTTTTTAATAGTGATTTGGGCAGACGCGGGTATGATATTACCCGTATTTATAACATAGTTTACAAGTGTGTATGTTGCAGGCACCTGAAGTGCGATTGAGGCAATTATTGCTTCAAGTTCTTTATAACCTACAGTTTTTTTAGCGGCTACACGCAAAAACTCTTCATAAACCTTTGCTTTATCCTCTTCAGAAAGGTCGTAGCCAAGTTTAGCGGCAGCAGTTGAAACCGCCGCAATATCATCGTTTTTATCAAGATGAATATTTGTATCATCAACAGCTTTAATAGAGGTGTTTTTATTTTGTGAATTACCTGTTACCCAACGAATTTGATTGATAATACGATGAAGTTCGGTGGTTTTGATATTTGAAGTAAAACCATAATCATTACCGCAGTTTTTAATCATATCAGAAAAGGTATCAAGGGGTACAGTTTGGGCATCAACTGCAGTTTTAACAAAATCAACTCCGGTCTTTACAGCGAGGATTGCCTGAGCAATAGCAAAGCCGTTTTTATTATCGCATTTAACACCTACGGGAACAGATGTAGCCTTTACAACATCTGCGGCAAAATTGGCAAAATCATCCGGCAATAAATTTGCGGCACTATCGCAAACAGAAACACTTGTAGCGCCTGCTGAAACAGCTGTGTTAATTGCTTTGAACAGAAAATCCCCCTCAGCACGTGTTGCATCAACTGCACAAAACTCTATATCAGAAACAGCTGTTTTTGCCTTTGCGATAGTATTTTCAATATGAGACAAAATTTTATCAGGCTTTTTATGGCAAGTATACTCCATACCAACAGGCGAAACAGGAATTTCAATTCTAATACGGGGGTTTTTGGCAGCTTTAAGCGCTATGATAGCATTATCAAGACTATCTGCCCCAACACCTGCCGCTACCGAAATGATGCTTGATTTTACAAATGAGGATATTGTTTTAATAAGTAAAATATCCGCCCTTGCGTTTGCAATTTCGGGAAATTCGATAATATCTACATTAAGATTTTCGAGTTGCCTTGCAATTTCAATCTTTTCTTTAAATCCAAAATTATTGGTTTTAAAGCACAAAGTTGTATCTGCTATTCTGATTTGTTTCATAATAAAAACTCCTTTTGCCAACTTATAATAAAAAAACCTGAAGTAAAGCATAAAAACTTTACTTCAGGGACGAAAATCCAATTTCGCGGTACCACCCTGTTTGCCGCATAAAACGACCAACTCAGTCAAAGCTCCAACAAGCCTTGTGTTTGTTAACGGGACAAACCGTAGCAGCTTACTGAATTTTCAGCCGCTCTGCTCTGGAATGAGACTTTCTTTAAACGTTCTTACTGCCTTGCACCAAACGACAGCTCTCTGAAAAGAAGAGGGATAAAGAAATAATTCCTTCAAAGCATTTAAAAAATATTTTAAGTAAGTATATCACGATTAAAAATATTTGTCAAGAGTTATTTTGGCGGTAGATATATAATTATAATTAAAGTTTATATGTCCAACCAAATGAGTCATCAATATTGCCCCACTGAATACCTGTAAGGGTATCATAAAGCATTTGAGTAACCTCACCGATTTCGCCATTATTTACAGCGTATTTGGTATCCTTGTAGCAAAATTCACCAATAGGAGAAATAACGGCTGCAGTACCACAACCCCAAGCTTCAAGGAGGGTGCCGTTTGCCATGGCTTCAGCCAACTCATCAATACTGATAAGGCGTTCGCTTACCTTATAACCCTTGGCTTTTAAAACCTCTATACAGGATTTGCGTGTAATACCGGGAAGGATAGAGCCTGAAAGCATTGGTGTTACTACCTCATCACCGATTTTAAACATAACGTTCATAGCGCCAACTTCTTCAATGTATTTACGCTCAACGCCATCAAGCCAGAGCACCTGCGAATAGCCTTTTTTCTCGGCGCGTTCGCCTGCGCGGTTACTTGCGGCATAGTTACCACCGCATTTAGCATAACCTGTACCGCCACGCACGGCTCGAACATCCTCATCCTCAATCATAATCTTAACGGGATTTATACCCTCTTTATAATAACTACCAACAGGGGAAGCAATTATAGCAAAGGTTGCGTTATGAACTGCGTGAACACCCAAGGTTTCATCGTTACCATACATAAAAGGACGAAGATAAAGCGAGGTCCCACTTGCAGAAGGGGTCCAATCTTGCTCAACTCGTACAAACTCGGTAAGTACCTGAAGTGCCAAATCCTCTGGAATTTGAGGCAAACAAAGGCGGTCTGCCGATACATTCATACGGCGAATATTCTCCATAGGTCTAAAAAGCTGAACACTGCCGTCTGCGGTGCGATATGCTTTAAGTCCCTCAAAAATTTCAGAACCATAGTGAAGCACAGTAGAAGCGGGATGCAAAGAAATATTTGCAAAGGGCACAATACGAGCATCATGCCAACCCTCTTCGCATGAATAGTCCATCATAAACATATAGTCTGTAAAAAACTTACCAAAGCCCAATGTGGAACTATCGGGTTTTTCTTTTAAAGCTTCTGCTTTTACAAATTTAATATCCATTTATGTTTCCTCTTTTTATTAGTTGTTTGCGCCTAATTTCATGGCTTGTATGTTTATTTCAAGCATTTCTGCCTTTTTTGGTGGAATAACCTTTGAAAGCACAGTTTTGATTTTTTCCTCATCAAACTCGCCCATTACTGAAAGCAATTTGCCAAGGATAACCATATTGGCAAGAGACTGTTTACCCATTTCACTTGCAAGAGAGGTTGCGGGAATATAGTGAACGTCAATATCTGTGCGAGTGCTTTTGGTTTCGATAAGGCTGGAGTCAGCGATTACTATACCACCTGCTTTAACGGTAGGCTCAAATTTTTCAAAAGAAGGAAGGTTCATAGCAATAAGCACATCAGGCTCAGAAATAATTGGTGAACCAACCTCCTCATCGCTGATAATTACGCTACAACTTGCTGTACCGCCACGCATTTCGGGACCATAGGAAGGAAGCCAACTAACATTTTTATCCTCAATAAGTCCTTTATATGCCAAAAATTTACCTGTAAACAAAATACCCTGTCCGCCAAATCCGGAAAGCAAAATTTGTGTAGTCATTATTTTGTTTCCTCCTTTGCTGAACGGTCTTTATAAACACCAAGCGGATAATAAGGAAGCATATTTTCTTCAAGCCACTTAAGTGCGTTTTGAGGAGTCATACCCCAGTTTGTAGGACAGGTTGAAACAACCTCAACAAGTGAGAAGCCTTTGCCATCAATTTGGTTTTGGAAAGCCTTCTTGATAGCTTTTTTAGCCTTTACAATATTTTTAACGTTGTTTACTGTTACACGCTCTAAATATTCGGGACCATCAAGTTCAGAAAGCATTTCGCAAACCTTAATAGGAAAACCGCAATGGTCGGTATCACGTCCATAAGGAGAGGTTTGTGTAACCTGACCCGGTAATGATGTAGGCGCCATCTGACCACCCGTCATACCATAGATTGCGTTATTTATGAAAATAATAGTTATATTTTCGTTTCTTGCTGCGGCATGAACTGTTTCTGCCATACCAATAGAGGCTAAGTCGCCATCACCTTGATAGGTAAATACAACATTGTTTTCAGGGTCGGAACGCTTAACGCCCGTAGCAACTGCAGGTGCGCGACCATGAGCTGCTTCAATCATATCACAGTTAAAATAGTTATATGCAAAAACAGAACAACCAACAGGTGCAATACCTATTGTTCTTCCCTCTATGCCTAATTCATCAATAACCTCGGCAACAAGTCGGTGAACAATACCGTGGGTGCAACCGGGGCAGTAGTGCATAGGTGCATCTGTAAGTGCGTGCGGTTTATCAAATACTACTGACATTATTTTGCACCTCCGTTAGCTTTTTTTATTGCCTCTAACACCTGCTCGGGTGAAGGAATCATACCACCTGTGCGATTGCAAAGTGTTACGGGAACCTTACACTCAGATGCAAGTTTA
Source organism: Acutalibacteraceae bacterium (assembly GCA_045577495.1). Lineage (GTDB taxonomy): Bacteria > Bacillota > Clostridia > Oscillospirales > Acutalibacteraceae > UMGS1279. Next base: position 6,681 of record JAZNIK010000002.1, on the reverse strand, counting down.
ACATCCTCAATCATTTGACCCATTGAAAGTTCAACAGAAATAATCTCTTTAACCTGATTTGCAGCCTTTTTAAAAGGTGCTACAGGGAAAGGCCAAAGTGTGATTGGACGGATAAGACCAACCTTGATACCCTGCTTTCTTGCCTCATTGATAGCGTTTTTTGCAACACGAGCGGCAATACCAAATGCCGCAATACAAATCTCGGCATCATCCATTAAATATTCTTCATACATAACTTCATTTTGCTCTATGTATTTATATCTATCATAGCGTTCAAAATTAAGCTCTTCAAGTTCATCAGGATTGAGGAAAAGCGAAGTTACAATGTTATGCTCACGCTCTAACTTAGTACCTGTAGTAGCCCAAGGCTTATCAACTGTTTCTTTTACTTCATAGTCAAGCGACACAGGCTCCATCATTTGACCCATTGTACCGTCTGCAAGAATCATAGTGGTCATACGGTATTTATCGGCAAGGTCAAATCCTTTTACTGTAAGGTCTGCCATCTCCTGAACTGAAGAGGGTGCCAAAACAATCATCTTAAAGTCGCCGTGACCACCGCCCTTAGTTGCTTGGAAATAGTCTGCCTGACTGGGCTGAATACCGCCAAGACCGGGACCGCCACGCTGTACGTTTACAACAAGAGAAGGAAGGTCGGCACCTGCAAGATATGAAAGGCCCTCACTTTTAAGTGAGATACCCGGTGAAGAAGATGATGTCATCACGCGTTTGCCTGTACAAGCAACGCCGTAAACCATATTTATAGCGGCAACTTCACTTTCCGCCTGTAAAAAGCAACCGCCGATTTTGGGCATTCTTTTTGCCATATATGCGGCAACTTCAGTTTGAGGTGTGATTGGATAACCAAAGTAATGCATACAACCAGCCTTTATAGCCGCCTCAGCAATAGCTTCGTTACCCTTCATTAAAATTTTATCTGCCATAAATGCACACTACCTTTCTACCTTTATGATGCAGTCAGGACACATCATAGCGCAGGCTGCACAACCAACACAAGCCGATTCGTTGGTGATTTCTGCGGGGTGATGTCCTTTTTTGTTGATTTTGTCACTTGCAAGTTTTATAAGGCTTTTGGGACATGCATCAACGCACAATCCACAGCCTTTGCAATAGTCCGTTTTAAAGGTTAATTTTGCCATATTCATTAACTCCTTTATATAGGTTTTGACTGTAGTTTCAATGGTAACAAATTATCTATTTTGTTATGAAGTTCATCATAAAGCTCTGCTTTTGCACTTGTCATAACAATGGGTAAATTTGAAAGTTTAGATACCTCATAAGCATAATTCATAGAATCTATAACGGTTTGTGCTGTTGTTTCCTCGCCGATATTTGAATTGTTAACAAGACCTGTAAATTCAAGGCCCGAGGCTGCCTCAATCTCGCGCATGACCTCTATGGTTGATTCGGCATCGGTAGTAAGAGGTCTGTATCCGTTTATTACCATTAGCATTTCAAAGTTGTTTTCTGCTTTAATTTCCGGAACAAGTCGCCCCAAGGCGTAGGCGCCGCGGTCATCGCCACCAACATCAATTACTGCCGTGATGTTTTTATCGGCGGTAAGGCGGTACATATTCGCAGGAAGCGCAGGAATATCCACGTTTGTATTGGCATATTCAGAACAGATAAGTTCAATACCACGTGACTTAAAATCCTCTGAACTATCCTTGGTTCGAAAATACGGATTTACAATATCAAGGTCGGCAACAACCACATTACCATACAACTCTTGGAGATGAAATGCAAGGTTAACGGCAAGGTTGGTTTTGCCACTTCCGTAATGCCCACAAAATAAAGTAAGTCTTTTAAAATTCTTCATTAAATCACGCTTTAAAGTTTATTTCTTTGTATTTTTCCGCTTACGGTTTTGGGCAAACTATCGCGGAATACAACAATACGTGGATATTTATATGGTGCGGTATGCTTTTTAACATATTCTTGAATTTCCTTTTTGAGTTCCTCGGTAGCTTCATAGCCATCTACAAGCACAATACTTGCTTTAACAACCTGACCGCGAACCTCATCAGGAGCCGCTGAAACACCACATTCAAGAACATATGGAAGCTCCATAATAACGTTTTCAATTTCAAAAGGTCCAATGCGGTAGCCCGATGATTTAATAACATCATCAACACGACCTACATACCAAATAAAGCCATCTTCATCACGCCACGCGGTATCTCCTGTGTGATAATATCCATCGTGCCAAACCTCGTCGGTTTTTTCTTGGTCGTTATAATAACCTGTAAACAAGCCACAAGGTACGCCATCGGCTACACTTACAACAATTTCGCCAACCTCACCATCTGCAACATCGTTACCCTCGGGGTCAACAATATGCACATCGTAAATAGGCGCGGGTTTACCCATAGAACCAATCTTATGAGATGCGCCAACCATATTGCCTATAATCATGGTGCTTTCAGTTTGGCCAAAGCCCTCAATTATCTGAAGACCTGTAGCCTTTTCAAATTGGCGATAAACCTCGGGGTTAAGCGCTTCGCCCGCAGTAGTCATATGCTGAACGCTTGAAAAATCATATTTTGAAATATCTTGTTTTATCATCATACGAAGCATTGTAGGTGGTGCGCAGAAGGTAGTTATCTTGTATTTTGCAAACATTGGCAAAATATCTGCCGCATCAAAGCGGTCAAAATCATAAACAAAGGTTGCTGCCTCACAAAGCCACTGACCATAAAGTTTACCCCACATTGCTTTTGCCCAACCTGTATCGGAAATGGTAAAGTGAAGTCCGTCAGGGTCAACATTGTGCCAATATTTAGCGGTATGGAAATGACCCAAAGGATATTTATGGTTGTGCGCGGCAATTTTGGGATATCCTGTGGTACCCGAAGTGAAGAACATAAGCATCAAATCATCGCCACACGGTGAATCTTCGGTGCGTTCAAAATGGGAGGAGAAACAAATATATTCTTCATCAAAGGTTCTCCAACCATCACGTGTGCCGTTTACAATAAGCTTGTTTTTTAGAGTATCACATTTTTGGGCTGCAATTTCTACCTGTTCGGCAGTATCGCCGTCGGCAGTACAAATAATTGTTGATACTCCTGCGGCATTAAAACGATATTCAAAATCGTGAACAAGCAACTGATTTGTTGCAGGAATTGCAATCGCACCGAGTTTATTAAGTGCCAACATACAGAACCAGAACTGATAATGGCGCTTAAGAACAAGCATTACACGGTCGCCTTTTTTAATACCCATAGATTTGAAATAATTGGCAACCTGATTAGAAGCCTTTTTCATATCCTTAAAGCTAAAACGACGCTCGGTTTTATCCTTTGAAATATGTAGCATTGCAGTTTTTTCGGGTTCACGCTCAGCAAGAGCGTCTACCAAATCAAATGCAAAATTGAATTTCTCGGTGTTTTTAAAGGTGATTGAGGTAGGTGTGCCGTTTTCGTTTTTAACAGTATCAATATAGTTTTGATAAATACGTTTTTTCTTACCGCTGGCAGCAAGACGATAATCGGTGATTTTTACAGTAGGTTCGAGCTCGGGTATCGGCTCACCTGTGGGGTTAAGAACGATAGCATAGAACTTACAATCCTTACCATTTACCGCAATCATACCGTGAGGAGTATCACTATCAAAATATATACTGTCTCCAGGGCCTAAAACCTCGCGGTGCTCACCGATTTGAACCATAAGGTTACCCTCAATTACAAGGTCGCATTCCTGACCCGCATGGGTAGTCAGTTCAATATCTTTTTGTTGCGCGCCTTCATCATAGATGCTATGAACAAAAAGAGGTTCGGCAATTCTGTCGCGGAAGGCATAAGCAAGGTTATAATAGGTCATACCGTGCGCCTGTGAAACCTTTTGACCGCTACCTGCGCGAGTTATGGTATAGGATGCGAGTTTTGGGCTATAACCCTCAATAATATCGGTAACGTTAACGTTAAGTGCCATTGCACAACGATATATAAAAGCAAAGTTAAGGTCGTTTTTACCTGTTTCGCACTCTATGTATTCCGCCTCACTGACATCGGTTTTGATTGCCATTTCAGAGGTGGAAAGGCCTTCAAGCTGGCGAAGCTCTTTTATACGGTTCGCCATTTCTTGAATCTTATAATCAAGTGCAGTGATTTGTTCCATTTTATTCAAACCCTTCCTTTTGGGACTTAAAAAGCACTCGCCCCAAAGTTATGACTTTGAGACGAGCGTCTGAAAAACAAGTCGCCCGCGGTACCACTCAAATTGTAACCTATGGTTACCACTCTCGGAACCTGAGAGTTCCTATACCTTTACGCAGTAATCACGGGAAGATTCTACTTGCCAAAAATGACTTTCTTTCTTCCAACTCAGAAGCTACAACATAAACCCGTTTTTGATAACTTACACCAACCATTATCTCTCTTAAAAAAACGCAGGATTATGCCCTCTTCGTCAAAGTTTTTATATATTTATAATAGTATATCACATTTTTTTGCATTTGTCTATACTTTTAATTTAGCTAAAGTGCAAAATACTTATTACAAAATCCAATTCAAATTTGAATACTTTGGCTATGGTGCTACAGTTTATTACGCTGTATTTTACCGCTTATTGTTTTAGGTAGGCTATCACGGAATTCAACAATTCTGGGATATTTATACGGAGCGGTATGTGTCTTAACGTATTGCTGGATTTCACGCTTTAAATCATCTGTGGGTTCGGTGCCCTTTACAAGCACGATACTAGCCTTAACAACCTGACCGCGAACCTCATCAGGAGCAGCAGAAACACCGCACTCAAGAACATATGGAAGCTCCATAATAACGCTTTCAATCTCAAAAGGTCCAATGCGGTAGCCCGATGATTTGATAACATCATCTATACGGCTAACATACCAAAAATATCCGTCCTCATCACGCCACGCGGTATCTCCTGTGTGGTACATGCCATCGTACCATGCATCGTTTGTTTTTTCTGTGTCGAGATAATACTCTTTAAACAGACCGCAAGGTGTATGCTCGTTGGTGCGGATAACAATCTCGCCAACCTCACCATCGGCAACAGGATTGCCGTCAGGGTCAACTACGCAAACATCATACTGTGGCGAAGCCTTACCCATTGCGCCGATTTTAGGTGTTGTTCCGCGTAAGTTTGCTATGGTTAGAGTGGTTTCGGTTTGACCAAATCCCTCCATAATCTGAAGTCCCGTAGCATTTTCAAATTGCTTAAATACTTCGGGGTTAAGCGCTTCGCCTGCGGTTGTCATATGATGGATTGAAGAAAGGTCGTAGTTGGACAAATCTTCTTTTATAAGCATACGAAGCATTGTAGGCGGTGCGCAGAAGGTTGTGATGCCATATTTAGCAAACATTGGCAAAATATCTGCCGCATCAAATCTATCAAAATCATAAACAAACACTGCGCCCTCGCACAGCCATTGACCGTAAAGTTTGCCCCAAAGGGATTTTCCCCAGCCAGTATCGGAGATTGTAAGATGCAAACCATCACGCTCACAACAATGCCAGTATTTAGCCGTTACAAAATGACCTAAAGCGTAGGTATGAGCGTGAAGAGCCATTTTGGGATTACCTGTGGTTCCCGAAGTGAAGAACATAAGCGCATCTTCATTTCCGCTTGATGTATCCTCGCTACGCTCAAATTTGCCCGAAAACAACTTGTATTCGCTATCAAAATCGTGCCAACCATCACTCGAGCCACCAACCAAAACAAGTTTTTCTACTTGGCTACAGTTTTTAGCCGCTCTTTCGGCAATCTCTGCAGTATCGCCATCTGCGGTGCACACAATTGCCTTAACATTTGCAGCGTTATATCGGTATTCAAAATCGTGTTCTTTAAGCTGATTAGTTGCAGGAATTGCCACTGCACCCAATTTATGAAGCGCAGTCATACAGAACCAAAATTGATAATGACGCTTAAGAACGAGCATTACCTTATCTCCACGCTTAATGCCAAGCGAGGTGAAATAGTTTGCCACCTGATTACTTGCGCGTTTTATATCCTTAAAGGTAAATCGACGCTCGGTCATAAATTTATCAACATGAAGCATCGCAAGTTTTTCGGGGTATTTATCTGCAATACAATCTACAACATCAAAGCCAAAGTTAAAACTATCGGTGTTTTTAAACTTAATCTCCTGCAAGGAGCCTTCTTCATCCTCAACAGTTTCAACAAACTTTTCGCAGACAAGTTGTTCGCTCTTTTTTGCAGAAGCAATGCTTTTGCGAACAACCTCTTCTTTAGTATCCTCTCCCGGAAGAACAACCGCACAAAATACGCAGTCCTTACCATCAATCGCAATCATACCGTGGGGAGTGGAACTGTTATAGTAAATACTATCGCCCTCGTGCAAAACCTCAATATGCTCGCCAATTTGCACCTTAAGTGAGCCGCTAAGAATCAGGTCGAATTCCTGACCCGAGTGTTTGGTGAGGTGAATAGGTTTATTTTGTTGAGAAGCGGAATATTCATATCTAACATAATACGGCTCGGCTATTTTGTCCTTGAATTTAGGAGCCAGGTTGGTGATATCAATACCATCCTCTTTAGCGGTTTTTTGTCCACCACCCTTACGGGTTACTGTATAGCTTGAAAGCTTTGCTGACTTACCTTCAAGCAATTGTGTCATTTCCACATCAAAGGCTTGTGCGCACTTATGTATAAAGGTAAAAGGGAAATCTATAT
>JAZNIK010000001.1:0-14349 GCA_045577495.1 Acutalibacteraceae bacterium | reverse complement strand
TTGGCTCACAGAACGACATGGCTACGATCCGACTTGTAAACCCGTAAAACTATCCGACATTTCTGACACCATAAAAGAGAATAAATCCACCTGCTCACATATATTAAAAACGCTTGAGCAGGATGGATATGTTGATAAGGTGTCGCGCTCAAAGGGGTACACCTTAGGTCCCTCTGCTTATTGTCTTACGCGATACGGTAAATACAATGACGATTTTGTAGCCCTTTCAAGACCGATTTTAAGATATCTTCACAAACATACCGAGCAGACTGTTATTTTGGCGGTTATTCAAAATAATACCAAGTTTATTATAGATTACATAGATGAGGAAAAACGCATTTTTAAAGAAGATGCAAGTATACGCCCCGACGATATTTATAGGACTGCAACGGGCAGAATTATGCTTGCCAATATGGATAATCGTTCGGTTATTAAGCTTTACGAAAAACTAGGCAATCCCAACGAATTTTGGAGTGATGTTAACTCGCTTGAAAGTCTGCAAAAAGAACTTTCTCGTATAGATAAGCATGGAGTTTTACGCACAGTTGCTTTTAACGGAGATGAGTGTCATATAGGCTATGCCGCACCTGTTTTTCGCAAGGGTATGTGTGTTGCGGCTTTGGGTGTTGCTATTTATTGCGAAAAGGACGAAATGGAGTATGTTTTAGAGCAAAAGGACGAAAAAATAAAACTTCATTTAAAAAAGAGCGCAAACGAGATAACTCGAAGATTAAATTGTTTTTAACTTTGTGATTTGAGTGTTGAAAAAACTAAAAATATAATGTATACTTAAAAAAGTTTGGGCGCAAGGGGAATATAATATGATAACATATAAAGCGGAACAAAAAGTTTTTAAATTAGATACTAAAAACACCACATATGCCTTTGGTTTTGTGACTGATTTTGCACCGGTTCATATATACTATGGCAAAAAAATAAGAAACATAAATTATTGGAAGGAACTGCTTCCAATACATACACGAGGTTTTTCTGCTATTGAGTCGGGAATGGAGGATATAACGGCGGGAACAGATACTCTGCCTATGGAGTTTTCTACCTTTGGTCACGCTGACCTGCGTTTACCTGCGCTTAATTTGCAGTTTAGTGATGGTTCTAATATTTGCCGCTTTAATTATCGCTCACATAAAATTTATAAGGGTAAGCCTCTGCTTTCGGGACTCCCTGCAACCTATGTTGAAAATGATGATGAGGCAGACACCTTGGAACTCGAACTTTATGATGAGCTTAAAAAAGTGTCAGTAACCTTAATTTATACCGCATATAATGAGATTGATGCTATAACCCGTTCGGTAAAGGTTAAAAACGAGGGTGATGAGGATGTTAAAATCACCCGTATAATGAGCCTTTGCTTTGATTTTGAGGCCGCGGGTAAAGACTATGATTTTATTCATTTGCATGGTGGATGGGCCAGAGAGCGTTCACAAGCAAGGCACCCCTTGTTTGTGGGCAATCAGGATGTTTATTCAAGACGTGGTTCTTCAAGTCATCATCATAATCCTTTTTTTGCTTTAGCACAAAGGGGAGCCGATGAGCTTAAAGGCAGTGTATATGGTTTTAACCTTGTATATAGTGGTAGTTTTTCTGCCGGTGTTGAAGTTGACGGATATAATACTGCCCGTTGCTATATGGGTGTTAATCCATTTACATTTAATTGGAATCTTGCAAAAGGGGAGGAATTTCAGTCTCCCGAGGCGGTTATGGTTTATTCAAGCGAGGGACTTTCGGGTATGTCGCGCGAATATCATAAGCTTTACAGAACACGCCTTTGCCGAGGCAAATTTAGGGACGTTGAGCGGTATACTCTTATCAACAATTGGGAAGGTACATATTTTGATTTTAATGAGCAAAAAATTCTTAATATTGCTAAAAAGGGTGCCGAAATCGGACTAGACCTTATGGTGCTTGATGATGGTTGGTTTGGTAAACGTAATCACGATAGAGCATCCCTTGGAGATTGGGTAGTTAATACCGAAAAGCTTCCAAACGGACTTGGCGGTCTTGCAAATAAAATAAATAAAATGGGTATGAAGTTTGGGCTTTGGTTTGAGCCTGAAATGGTAAATCCCGATAGTGATTTGTTCCGCGCTCATCCCGACTGGGCAATTCACACAAAAGGTCGTTCATCAAGTCTTTGTCGAAATCAGTTGGTGCTTGACTTATCTCGTGATGATGTTTGTGATTATATTATAAATGCCCTTTCGGATATTTTATCTAATGCAAATATCGAATACGTAAAGTGGGATTATAACCGAAACATATCAGAATATGATTCCAGCGAATATCACGAAAATCAAAAGGGCGAACTTTACCACCGCTATATATTAGGTCTTTATAGAGTGATGGAAACCTTGACAAATAGATTCCCCAACATTTTGTGGGAGAGTTGTTCGGGAGGTGGCGGCAGATTTGATGCCGGTATGCTATACTATATGCCGCAAACCTGGACTAGTGATTGTAGCGATGCGGTTGAGCGTATGTCTATTCAATATGGCACAAGCTTGTGTTACCCATTCAACGCTATGGGGAGTCACATTTCGGCGGTGCCAAATCATCAAACAGGTCGCACATCTTCGCTTAAAACTCGTGCCGATATGGCAACAATGGGTCAGTTTGGCTTTGAACTTGATATGAGCAAGATGACAGATAAAGAATTAGAGGCATCTAAAAACTTTGTGGCAAGATATAAAAAATACGGCGAGGTATTCCATAAAGGTTCGCTTTATCGTTTGGCATCTCCGTTTGAAGGCAATTTCACCGCTTTTGAGTTTGTATCTGAGGATGAAAATACAGTTATTTTGGTTTATGGAAACAAACTTTGTGAAACAAGTAGTGCTATCTATAACATAAAACTTGCAGGTCTTGATGCTGATGCAGATTATGTAAAGGTAGAGGAAGAAACAGGCGGTTTGCTTGTGGATAAAGCAGAAGTTGGCAGAGTTTTCGGCGGTGATGAACTAATGGAAAGAGGCATAAATATCTTCAATTATCACGATTTTGAAACGATTATGCTTGTTTATAAAAAGAAAGAAAAGTAGGTTTAAAAATGAGATTTAATAACATTGATCCTAAGGGCACAGTAGATTGCTATGTGCTTTTAAAAACAGTTGACAAAAAAACATCTGCTAAGGGTGGAGTATATCTCGATGCAACAATAGCAGATAAATCGGGCGAAATGAACGCAAAGCTTTGGGATTATTCTGAGGCAGTTTATGGCGAATATGCCGCAGGCGACCTTGTAAAGCTTAGAGGAACAGTATCAAAGTATAACGGTACTGACCAATTCAGAATTGATAGAATCCGCCACGTTACCGATGATGATGGTGTTGATGTTTCGGACTTTGTTCCATCGGTAGAGTTTTCGGGCGAGGATATGTGGAATGAGCTGTATAATATAGCAGATAATTTTGCAGATTTAGAACTTAAAGGCATTGTTACCGAGATTTTAAAAGAGAAAAAAGATGCTATGCTTTATTGGCCTGCCGCATTTAAAATGCATCACGCTGTGCGTGGAGGTCTTTTGTGCCATACCCTTGCTATTTTGCGTTTAGCTGAAGCGGTTTGCGGTGTATATCCCTTTGCAGATAAAGAACTGCTTTTTGCAGGTGTGATTTTGCACGATATCGGAAAGCTTGAGGAATTTGAACTTGGTTCAACCGGTTTGGTTACGGGATATAGCCCAAAGGGCAATCTTGTTGGGCATTTGGCAGGCGGAGCAATTTTGGTTGAAAAAACTGCCGAAAAACTTGGTATTGCCTCTGAGGTTCCAATGCTTTTGGCTCATATGCTACTTTCCCACCACGGTAATCCCGAATATGGTGCCTCAGTGCTTCCTCAGTTTTTAGAGGCGGAACTTTTAAGCCAGTTAGATGTTATGGATGCTACCGTTTATGAAATTGTTGATGCAACCTCGGCGGTTGAAATCGGTCAAACAACGGGTAGAATATTTGGCCTTGATAATCGTAAACTGTATAACCACGGTCGAAAAGGTATATCGAAATATGAGCCTAAACTGTTTTAAAGAGTTAAAAACCTGACAGAAAAATCTGTCAGGTTTTTGTCATTTTATAATAGCAACCATAACCGAAATATCATCATTGTGACCGTCGTTTCTTCTTCGACGGGCTCCAAAAGCGATTTCATCGGCTAGTTGCTGTGCCGAGCCAATCGACCAATTTTTAATTATATTGCATATCCAATCATCTTCATCAAAGGTAACTCCATCTGATACCATCACAACAATATCATCGGCTTTTAGGTTTAGTCGGGCTTTATCAAAGGCAACATTTCTTAAGATGCCGGGCGGTAGTGAGCTGCTTTCTGCCTTGCCGATTTTCCCCCTGCGTCTAACAAAGGTTGGTGCGGCACCTGCTTTTAATAGTTCACAGTTGCCGTTGAAAAGGTCAATAGCGGTTATATCAACAGTAGCTAGGGACTCATCTGTTGATTTAAAAAGCATAGAGGAGTTAATTATTTTTAGTGAGCAGTCATAACCAAAACCGCTTCTTAGCATTCGGCTCATAAGACCTGATACCATTGCAGAATCAACTGCGGCTCTTCCGCCGGTTCCCATTCCGTCTGATAAAACCATCATAAGCCGACCTCTGCCATCACGAAAATATTTCAAACTATCGCCGCAAAGTTTTTGATTTGTTTCGGGTATTTGAGAAATACCCATTTCGATTTGATATTTTGGTTTTTCGGTGATAAAAATAAAGGCTTCATCGCCGCCAATACTTATGGAGGGGGTGTCTAATCTTTTTGAAAGTGCCATAGATAGATTACGCATAATTTCCATCTTGTTTATGGTGTGGTCGGCGGCGCCTTTAATGTGTATGTCGGCGGAGAGTCTATCAAACTTATCTCTTGCGGCAATGCAGTTTATGGTATGAAAGCCAAGGTTTTTAAGAGCAAGGGTAATATCCTCTGCCGCCACAGCATCGTGCCGCACCTCGTATTTAAATTCTTCGGATAGGTCGCTTAACATTTGCGAAATGCCTTCAAATTGGTCGTTTATAACGCCCCTAACCTCGCTAAGCCGTATTTCTGCTGCTTTTTTGTTTTCGTATTCGGATATATGCGCGTTTATAGATGCATTAAACCTTTCTGTGCGCAGACAATTAAAGCCGCTTTTTTGAGGTTTATCAATATTTTTTTTATTCCATCGGCTAAGTGCGTCTGCGGCGGTGATTTCACGTGCCGCCTCCCAACAATGCTTTCTTAAACTGCAACCGCCACAAACCTCGCCTTCTATTTTGTTTAGTGTTTTTTCAAAATCAGGGGAGTTTATTTCACCGAGCTTTTTAGCAACATCTTCAACCGTTTCGTAAATATCCTTTAGTGCGCCACTAGCAAACTCAAGTCTCATAATTAGTGAGCCCTTAACACTGTCAAGCCTTGAAATCTCGGTAGGCGGGGATAACAAACCACAAAGCTTTCCTCCAAGCTTTTGTGGGAATATAAGAAATAAACCACAGCCAATAACCGCTTCAAAAAACATAATAAGGGCGTTTTCAACTTCGCCCGATACAAACGATGAAATTAAGGTTACGCTTATATATGATGCTACCATTCCTAACGAGCCGAGTCCTGAAAAAAGTCCGCACATAAGTCCTGAAAAAGCGAAAATTATTGAAATATTTAAATATTCTCCGTTAGAAATTGCGTTTATAAAAGCAATTATGCACCCGCATACCGCGCCATATGATGCCTCGCCATAACGAGCGGCTATAAGAATAATAGTAACTGAAAGTATTCTTCCTAAAGATAAATTTAAAAGGGTTATATCCATTAAGGATAGCACAATCAAAGAAACAAAAAATATCAATGAGGATAGTTCTTTAATATCCAATCCGCTTGATGAAGATGGAACAATGCTATAAGTTATGGCAATAAAGTAGGCGGCAACACCCGAAAGCGCCGCCTCGCTTAATATGTCGGCAAAGGGTTCGGCATATGATATGCCGACTGCAAATTTTATCGCACCAACAACAACAAAGCATAGTATACTGCAAAATACAGGTGATTTGGTAGGTTTGCTATTGCCTAAAATAAATTTGATGCATATTATAGCAAAAATTGCCGCAAGATAGGAAAGACTGCCGCTTTTAAATACCGATATGTAACCTAAAACCCCACCCGCAATGGTACTTGCAAGATATTTTCTTTTTACTGAGCCTACAATGGAGACACCAAAAGGAATCATTTTATCCATAATGGCGGCGTGGGCAAATAAAAAGGCGCAAATTCCGCTAACAATATGTAGCATTACCCCAAAAGCTGTATCATTTTCTTTTAGCTTTTGTGAAAGCTTTTGGACATTAAAATAACTGTTCATTTTTTTCTTCCTCTCGTTTGACAAATAAAAATAAAACCGCCGAGGTATCGTATCAATTATACGATAGGGCTTCGGCGGTCTTTGTCAAAATATATTGTCGAGTATAAAAAATTATTCTGCTTTGAAGTCGGTATATATGTTTTTAGGGCAGTTATCGGGGGAGTATTGCCAAAAATCAAGTTTTTCCCCATCATAAAAATATTCAAAATCTTTTGAATATTTTCCATCAAAGCAGTCAATAATAATAAGTTTGATTTTCATTTTTTCGGGTATAATGCTTTTTATAAAAACACTGGCGGTCATTCCTGCAAAGGCATCTAAACGAGGCTCGGCGAGTCCCGCTAAATTGGGGGCAAGTTCCACAAAAACACCATAGTTTTCTACCGAGCGAATAATACCAAAAACAGTCTGCCCCTCCTTAAACTGCGCCGCATTTTCCTCCCAGGTGCCTAGCAACTCCTTGTGAGAGAGCGTAATTTTTCCGTTATCATCGATTGATTTTATTATAACCTTGATATCATCACCAACAGATAGTCTATCTCTTGGATGGGATATCCGTGATACCGAAATAGCATCTATTGGAAGCAACGCAATAACGCCGCAACCAACATCGCAAAAGGCACCAAAGTTTTCTAGATGTGTTACACGCGCGTTAACAATACTGCCGTTATGTAGGGTTAAAAGATATTCTGATAGGCATTTTTGTTGCGCTTTTTTTCTTGAAAGCTCTGCGTAGAGTCTGCCGAATTTGTCGGTTTTTATTTTTTTAACAACAAAACTAACCGGCTTGCCCACCCTTGAAATAAGCGCAATATCTCTAACATTACCCTCTTTTATCCCAATAGCGCCATCTTCCCTAGGTATTATGCCACGCATACAACCAAGCTCAACTATTAAATTATGTTCGGAATCGCACATTGTTACATTTGCCTCTAAAATTTTTTGGCAAACTTCTGCTTCGGACAGCGTGGTAGGGGAGGAAATGGTTTTTTTGTTTTCAGGAGTGTCAATAAGCCATCCTTCAGGAGAAAAATTATTCTTTGTCATATAGTTCCCTCATTTTCAGTTAATCATTTAAATTTTTACATTGTGCTATGTTTAGATATTATGCAAAAACTTTTTAAAAGAGAACAAATAAAGTTGAAGTTGCAAAAAAACTGTGTTAGAATGATTTTGTAAATTTTAATTTGGAGGATAATAAAATGTCTATTGCGATTGTTACCGGCGCCTCATCGGGTATTGGAAGTGAGTTTGTTGCACAAATTAAAGATTTTTTCGATGTTGAGGAAATTTGGGTTATCGCCCGTAGGCAAGATAGACTTTTAAACCTTAAAGAAACAACAAACGCTTTGGTAGTGCCTATTCCGTTAGACCTTACCGATATGAAAAGCCTTGATATTTTAGAGGAAAAACTAAAACAAAGCGGAAAAACCGTAAGTCTTTTAATAAACTGTGCGGGGTATGGAAAGTTCGGTAACTATGCAGATATAAAAAATAGTGAAGCGCTAGGTATGATCGATTTAAACTGCCGCGCTCTTGTGGGTGTAACAAATGTTACTCTGCCCTTTATGAAAAACGGCGGCAAAATTTTGCAGGTATGTTCAATATCCTCTTTTCAACCACTGCCGCTAATGAGCGTTTATGCCGCAAGTAAGGTTTTTGTGCTTAATTATTCAAGAGCACTTAGCGTTGAGCTTAAATCACGCAACATCTCGGTTACCGCACTTTGTCCGGGTTGGGTGGATACAGAGTTTTTTGCTACCGCCACCGATACAAAAAATCCAAACGCAGTTACAAAATACACCTTTATGCAAACTCCTCAAAGGGTAGTTAGTCAAGGGCTCAAAGCTACCAAAAAATGCCGACTAGTTTCAATAGTTGGTTTTCAAAATAAAATACTATATGTATTAAACAAAATACTGTCTGTAAAAATGGTTATGAACACCTGGTTAAAAACACAAAAGTAAAAATCTATATAATACAGTAAAACCGATGTAGAAAATCTATATCGGTTTTATTTATTTTCTGTTTTTTGATAATAAAAATGAAGTGTGGCTAAAATAAACTCCAAAAGCAAATTCAGTTAATAAATATTTTAAAATTTTCCTATTGTTTTAACATAATATATATGTTACAATATAATAGTATTGTTATGTAAACCTTAAGAGAGGAGAGAGCGGATTTTGGAGCAGCTTATTTATTTGGATAATAGCGCAACCACAAAGCCGTGCAGTAAGGCGGTTTTGGCAATGGCAAATGCAGTTGAAAAATCTTTTGGCAACCCTTCCTCTCTTTATGAGTTTGGTATGAGGGCGGAGGATATTGTTATCGCCTCAAGACAAGCTATTGCTAAAAGATTGAATGCTCGCGAGGATGAAATAGTTTTTACGTCTTGCGGAAGCGAGAGTAATAACACTGCGATTTTCGGCGCGACAGAGCTTTTAAAACGTAGAGGTAAACATATCGTTACAACCACTATTGAGCACCCCTCGGTTTTAGAGCCTATTTTAAGGCTTGAAAATATGGGCTACGAGGTTACCCGCCTTAAACCCGATAACAGTGGCATAATTTATAAAGAGCAGTTTGAAAACTCTATAAGAAGTGATACTGTTTTGGTTAGCGTAATGTACGTTAACAATGAGGTTGGCAGTATCTTGCCTGTGGGTGAAATAAAGTCAATAATAAGCAAAAAATCATCATCAGCGTTGCTTCATATCGATGCGGTACAAGCCTTTGGGAAAATAAATATTGATGTTAATAAACTAGGTGTAGATTTGCTTTCAGTCAGCGCTCATAAAATTCACGGAATTAAGGGAGCAGGCGCCTTGTTTATAAAAAAAGGCATAAGGCTACCGGCATTTATCTATGGCGGTGGGCAGGAAAGAGGCTACCGCTCGGGAACCGAGGCGGTTCCTGCAATTGCGGCATTCGGTGCGGCGGTTGATGCTTTGCCTGAACTTAATGCCCAACTTGAAAAAACAAAAAAGCTTTATGATTTTACCGCAAAAAAATTATCCGAATTTGAAAATGTTACAATAAATTCTAAAGATGGTTTGCCATATATTTTGAATTTTTCCTTTGAGGGATATCGTTCCGAAACAATTTTGCATTTTCTTGAGAGATATGGAATTTGCGTATCAAGCGGTAGCGCTTGTAGCAAGGGCAAGGGCAGTTATGTTCTTTTAGAGATGGGCTTAAAACCCTCTCTTGTTGATAGCGCTATACGGCTTAGTTTTAGTCGAGAGACTACCGAACAAGAAATCGAGCAGTTTATTACCGCACTTAAAGGTGCGTTAAAACTTAGAAATAACTGGAGAAAAATATGAAAGAAATTATTTTAATTAAAAATGGTGAGTTGGCATTAAAAGGATTAAATAGGGTTACCTTTGAGTCGGTTCTTATTAAAAATATAAAACGCAGATTGAATGGACTTGGTGCAGTTAATATACATAGAGCCCAATCAACCATCACCATCGAGCCAATGAGCGAGGATTATCCCTTTGAGCAGGCACTTGAAATAATAAAAAAGGTGTTTGGTATAGCGGCATTTTGCCGTGCCGCCGTTGCACCTAAGGATATGGATGAAATTTTAAAAATCGCTGTTCCATATTTAAAAGAAACTATGGAATCGGTTAAGACATTTAAGGTTGAGGCAAAACGTTCGGATAAAAAATTTCCCCTGAAATCGCCTGAGATTTCACGCCTTTTGGGTGGTGAACTTTTAAAGAAATATCATCATTTAAAGGTTGATGTTCATAATCCCGATATTGTTGTTACGGTGGAGATAAGAGATTTTGCCGCGTATATAAGGGCGGGACAGATACACGGCGCAGGTGGTATGCCTGTGGGAACAGGCGGTAGAGCGGCTATTTTAATTTCTGGTGGAATAGATAGTCCTGTTGCGGCTTGGATGATGGCAAAACGCGGTATCGAGCTTAATGCAATACATTTTGCAAGTCCGCCGTATACAAGCCTTAGAGCCGAGCAAAAGGTTAAAAAGCTTCTTGGCAAGGTTGCCGAGTATAGCGGACCCATTCGCCTTGGCATAGTTCCCTTTACCGAGCTTCAAGAGGCAATAGCAGATAATTGCCCTGAGGAGTATTTTACCCTTATAATGCGTCGTATGATGATGCGTATAAGCAAAAAACTTGCCGAGGATAGAAACTGCCTTGCACTCATAACAGGCGAAAGCGTAGGTCAGGTTGCAAGTCAAACACTACCCGCTCTTGTCACAACAGATGCAGTTGTGGATAATATGCCTGTGTTTAGACCACTTATTGGTATGGATAAGGACGAAATTATTGCAATTTCCCGCAAAATAGATACCTTTGAAACCTCTATTGAGCCGTATGAAGATTGCTGTACGGTATTTACTCCTAAGCATCCTAGGACAAGGCCAACTTTACAGCAGTGCGAAAATGCTGAGCAAGGCTTTGATTTTGAGGAACTTATCAACAAGGCAATAGAGCAAACTACTTTTGAGATTATAGAATAAAGCCTGTATAGTGGCTTTTTGAAATGAGGACAAATAGATGAATGCTGAAATTATCTGTGTTGGTACCGAACTTTTACTCGGCGATATATTAAACACAAACGCAAGATATTTATCTAAACAGTTGGCAGAGATGGGATTTAACCTTTTTTCTCAGTCGGTTGTGGGGGATAACGCCGAGCGATTAGAAAAACAATTAGCAACCTCTATGGCTAGAAGTGAAATTGTTATTCTAACAGGCGGTCTTGGTCCAACGGTGGATGATATAACAAAAGAAACAACCGCAAAGGTTTTAAATCTTCCGCTTGAAATGCATAAGGAAAGTCTGCAAAGAATAAAGAATTATTTTGATAAAACGGGCAGACAAATGAGCGAAAATAATAAAAAACAAGCACTTACCATTGTTGGCTCCACCGTTTTGAAAAATGATAATGGTACCGCTCCCGGATATTTTTTAAAAACTAAAAAGGGCGCTGTAATTTTATTGCCGGGACCGCCATCTGAACTTATGCCAATGTTTGAAAATAGCGTCGTTCCGCTTTTAAAAACATATAGTTCGGGTATTATTTTGTCGCATAATATCAAGGTTTTTGGTATAGGTGAATCCTTGGTGGCAGAAAAACTTGGTGATATGCTAATTAACTCAAACCCCACCATTGCAACATATGCAAAAACAGGTGAGGTTGATATTAGAGTTACTGCAAAGGCGGATGATGTACGCAAGGCAGACAATATTATATTGCCAATTGTTGAAAATATAAAAAACACCTTTGGTCCAAACATATATGGTGTGGATGTTGATTCGCTTCAGCAAAGGGTGGTAGACCTTTTAATAAAAACAGGTAAAAAAATTGCTACAGCAGAATCTTGTACTGCGGGTATGCTTTCGGGTAGAATTACCGAAATACCCGGCTCGTCCGAGGTTTTTGAAATGGGTGTTACCGCCTATGCTAATTATATTAAAGTTCAGGCATTGGGCGTCGACACAGAGATTATCGAGCGTAGAGGCGCGGTTTGTGATGAAGTTGCGGCACAAATGGCGGTTGGAATACGCACAATGTGTAATGCCGATTTAGGCATTGGTATTACAGGTGTGGCAGGTCCGGGAGAAAGCGAAGGCAAACCGGCAGGGCTTGTTTATATAGCCTTGGCAGATGAGAATAATGTGTTTATAAGAAAAATACTTGCTAGAGGTAGCAATCGTGAAAACACAAGAATTTTAGCAACCTCTACCGCCTTGGATATGGCAAGAAGATATCTTGAAGGCCACGATGATATCATACTAAACGGAACAAAAATTGGTGAGCCGTTGAAGGTTATGGAGGGATATGACCTACCTAACTTTAATTATAAATTTGCGCCCGTAATTATAAATCAGACTAAAGAACCCGTAGAGGCACCAAAGGTTATTTATAACGATAAAGAGCTTATGGATATGTTTAAAGCGGTTGATAGCGCAGATAAAGAAGTGCAGGAGGAAAACGAAAAGCTAGACATAAAAGATGAATCTATGGGCTTTATTTTTGAGGATGATTATTACATTTTGGGTGAGCAATCTAATGTGGCAATAACTAAAGGCGAAAAAGCATTAGTAGAAAAGTCTAAGCAAAAAAGAAATATTTTAAAGCTTTTTATTCCTTGGAAGAACGACCCCGTCCGCGAAATTATAAGAAAAAGTGTTTTCTTGGCATCTTTTTTGGTTCTTATATGCACTACTGCCTATCTCATTAACTATTTTGCAGAGGGCGTAAAACAAACAGGTGTTATAAATAAAGCATCACAGATTTGGCAAAAAGACTATAGTATGCAAAAGAATGATGCGGGTATGTTTGTTGGCTTTGAGGAACTTAAAAAGGCAAATTCCGATATAAAGGCCTGGATAAAAATTAGTGGAACAAATGTAGATAATCCCGTATATCAAACCGATAATAATGATTTTTATATAAATCATAATATGAATAAGCAGTCCAGCAGATATGGCGCATTGTTTATTGATAAGAATAATGTTATATCCGAGAATGAGGTAAGCCGTAATACCATTGTTTATGGTCATCATATGCGCGATGGTACAATGTTTGGCTCGCTTAAAAAATATAAAGATTTAAGCTTTTACAAAGCACATTCGATTATTGATTTTACCACCCTTTATAAAGAGGGCAAGTATAAAATTTTCTCTGTGTTTATTACAAACACAAAGGAAGAACACGATGAAAATGGTGTGTTTAATTATCGCCTAACAAAATTTGAAACAGATGAGGAATTTTTAAACTTTGTTACCGAGCTAAAGGTTCGTAGTATGATTGATACGGGCGTTGAGGTTTTGGCAAGTGATGAAATTTTAACACTTTCAACCTGCACCTATGAGTTTGACGATGCCAGACTTGTTGTGGTAGCAAGGCGTGTGCGTGATAATGAATTGCCTGAGGATTACAATAGCACGGTAGCCGCAAAGGTTAACGCAAAGGCTATGTATCCTGATATATGGTATGAGAAAAAAGGCATTAAAAAGCCAAATTTTGATGACGTGTATTCCTCTTTAGCGGCCCAGAGCACTGTTAGCGGGGAGGGAGTCACACAGGATGAAACCGTTAGTGATGGTGAGGATACAAACGAGCAAAACACTGATAGTTCGCTTACAGGTGATGGCACAGTATCTGATATTAGCGTGAATACAACAAGCGATTCATCGCAAACAAGTTCAGATTTAAATAACCTAGAATCTTCATCAGAAGTTGATAATTCGTCGAGCGAAATTTCATCTGTGGGAGAAACAACAAGCGAGGAACAATCATCAACCAATTAACAATATGACAGAGGTGAGTAAGTGGTACCAGATTTAACTCTAGAGGTTATCTACTATAATCAAACAACAGATTTCAAAATGGAATTTGATTTATGCGGATGCTGTAATCTGCGCTTTTTAAGTATGTCGGCAAAAAGTAAAAACGAGTTTTTGTCGGCTCTTAGCAAAAGCGTTGTTAGAAGCCGTGCTATTGTAACGGTGGGCAGTTTTAATCCGCTCGATAATGAATATTTACCAAAAATCATAGCAAAGGCGGCAGGATATAGTCTAACGCCTGTTGAAAAAAGTGAATTGCAAATTGTGGGTATGGGTGAATATACCTTGCCCGAAACGGCAATACCTCTTGTAACGGCAGAGGGTGTGCTTGGTGGCGCAGTGTTAGAAAACTCTGACCAAACAATCATAATGCTCACTAAGGATAAGGATGTAAGGCATAGCCTGTTATCCGATTTGGTTTGCCCTTACATTACCCTTTTTGCTACAAAAAAATCAGGCACAATCAGTCATATTCCAACTGAGGATAAGGGTGATAGCCAACAGATAGATGAAGTGGCGCAAAGCTCTGACAACGATAAACCGTTAACCGAGCAAATTGCCCATGAAAGCATTGAAGATAAAACAGACATACGAAATACAAGTGTTGACCAAGAGAACCTAGATGAGATTGATAAAATCCTTTTAGGTGTGGGTGTTAATTTA